>NZ_RYDI01000030.1:0-21039 GCF_003970335.1 Flavobacterium sp. LS1P28
AATTTTGCGGACTTGTTTCATAGGCTAAAATTAAGATTATTTCTTAACTTAATGTGATGGCTAAGTTAGCATGTCCACCTCGGGAACATTAAATAAAACTACCTTAGAGTTAAGAGAAAAATTTACTTTATTGATTGAAAATAATTTCGATAAAATCCAAAGTGATATTGATTTATTAGAACCTAAAGACAGGATAAGGATACTTTTAGAATTAGCAAAATTTGTAGTTCCTACTTTGAAGGCGACAGAATTAACCATCGGAAACGAAAACAAATTTAATCCAGTAATAATAAATCTGGGCACTGGTATTAATCCTGAACTTGAAGCAAAGTATTAATGGAAATTCACATCACTAATTATGCTGAATTGCTGGAGTTTATAAAGCTAAAAGATATAAATTCTGAACAAGCCACCCAGATAGTATGCAAAGCATTAAATGTAGTTTCATTATTTGAGATGACAAAAGATGAGGTTATAATAGCTACCGAATATTACATTAAAACTTTTTGCAAAAATAATACTGGAGAACGTCCGATATTTTTAAACCAATGTAGTTTGGATTTTGATATTCGAGATATTTTCAATAAAATTAAAATTGAATAGATGAAATGTAAAATGTGTAAAATATGCACTCAAAACAAAACATTTATTTTTTGTTGAAAACGGTTTTTTCAAGGGTAAAAGACGTGAGTAATCAAACTAAAAAAACACCCAAAAAATGAGTGTTTTGAAAATGGTTAAGTAAATGTTAACTAAAATGTTTGTTAAGCCCTGTAAATAGGCTTTTAAAGTGACCACGGTGGGATTTGAACCCACACGCCCTTGCGAGCACCAGCCCCTCAAGCTGGCAAGTCTACCGTTTCTCCACGTGGCCTTATAAAAAAAAAGGTCCAGTAATAAATTACTCGACCTTTTGTGACCCGACTGGGGCTCGAACCCAGGACCCCATCATTAAAAGTGATGTGCTCTACCAACTGAGCTATCGAGTCAATGCTTCAAGGAAAGTATGTGTTGATCACTAAAATTGTGACCCGACTGGGGCTCGAACCCAGGACCCCATCATTAAAAGTGATGTGCTCTACCAACTGAGCTATCGAGTCATTTTCTTTCCTTGAATGCGGGTGCAAATATAAGGACTTATTTTGGAGTTTTCCAAGCAATTTTATTATAAATTTGTCTTTTTTAAACAAAATTACTCAACACCTTAATTTGTAAGGTTTTATTCAGATGAAAAAAATAATTTTATTAGGTTATATGGGGTGTGGTAAGTCTACAATTGCAAATAAGTTGTCCGAAATTATCCAATTTCCTTTTGTAGATTTGGATGAAAAGATAGTAGAGAAGATGAATTTGTCTATAAATGCCATTTTTGAAAAGCATGGAGAAATTTATTTTAGAAAGGTAGAACACGAAGTTTTTATCGAATTATTAAACGCTCCCGAATCATGTATTATAGGTTTAGGTGGAGGAACTCCTTGTTATGCCAATAATCATGAGTTGCTAAAAGGAGATAATGTTGTTTCTATTTATCTAAAGGCTTCTATTGAAACGTTATTGAACAGATTGGCTTTTAATGTAAGTAAGCGTCCACTGATTGCGGATAAAAGTCCTGAAGATATGAAAGAGTTCATAGCAAAACACCTTTTTGACAGGAGCTTTTATTACAACCAAGCGCAATATAAAGTTGTGGTTGATGGTAAAACAATCGATCAGACTGCGCAGGATATTGTGGCTCTTTTAGCTTAAATACGCATAATTAGTATCGTTTTCATCAAAAACAACTTGTACGTGCTCTAATAACGAAGTAGAAAGCGAGATTCCTTTAAAATCTGCTTTTACAGGATACTTTTTGTGATTTCTATCCACAAGCACTGCGGTTTTGAATTTTTTCAAAGGAACATCTATAAAGTGTCGTACGGCATAGATAAGTGTCGTTCCGGAGTTTAATACATCATCTACCAGAACTAAACCTTTATTGGTATACTGTTCTTTTGATAACGAAGTATGAATGGGTAATTGAGGGTTTTGTTTGTTGATCTGCACTTCGCATAGTGCAACTTTAAGAGGGGAAATAGTTTCCAGGACGGCGGCTATTTTTTTTGCGAAAATGAAACCATTACTGGCGATTCCTGCAATGACTATTTCCTCTTCATCTACGAAAGTTTCATATATTTGGTAGGCAATTCTTTTTATTTTGTGATCAATTTCCTGATTTGTTAAGATGATATTTTTGCTCATTATTTAAAATTTTTATATTCCCCTCCCCAGCCCTCCCCGAAGGGAAGGGAGCTAGGACTGGCAAAGGTTATTCGATGTTTTACTTAATTTTTATTTGTTGCTTATCTTACATTCAAAACTCTGGGGTGAGAATTGTGTTTGATAAAGTTCATTCGGGATTGTACTTAATTTACTAAGGCTAGTCTCCCTCACCTTCGGGGAGGGTCGGGGAGGGGAGAAATTCATCAATATCTCTTCGATCTTTTTTGGTAGGTCTTCCCGTGCCATTCTTTCGATAATGTTCTTTTGATAGTTTTAGTAATTCTAAATGTTGATACGCTTCTGCCGGAGTATCGTTTCGTCTGTAAATATCAACCAGTTTTGCTCCGACACGATTTTCCGGGATATCCAACACGGTGATTATTTGGGTAATTTGGTCTTTCCGAAACGTGATTTTGTCAGTAGCGAAAACTTCTTTAGAAGGCTTGGCAACAAGACCGTTAACGGTTACGTGATTCTTTTTGCAGGCTTCAGTAACCATATTTCGGGTTTTATAATACCGCACGCACCATAAATATTTATCTATTCTCATAAATTTTCTAAAATAGGAGTTAAATTGTTTACAAAAATCAATCAATATTGTATCTTGCGCACTTAAAAAAATTAGCTATAATGAACAAATTTAAGTATTATTTTATTCTATTAATTACAACTATCTCTTTATTTTCATGCTCAAAGGATGAGGCTGCTGAAATTCAACCGCCTAGAGATTTCGCAGTGCAATATGCGACTGATTTAACGGATATCGAAGAATATTTAAAAAACTATTATATCACAGTTGTAAATCACGCCGGTTTCCCGGACGACCAGGACGTTAGCTATACAAAAATTCCTGCAGGAGGTAGCCAGCCCTCTATTTGGTCTTATAAAGATAAAACAACCTTTCCTAAACTTTTGAGTAGAGATGTCAAACTTCATGATATAACGTATACCTTGTATTATTTAGTACTTAGAGAGGGAGCGGGCAAATCTCCTACTAATGCTGATGCGGTATTGGCTTCTTACAAAGGAGATTATTTATCCCGTACCACGGTTTCGGAAGTTACGACACTTTCTGCTACTCAGTTTGAGGTGGTGAAAAACCCACAACAATTCTTTAGTTTGCTTACTACAGTAGTAGGATGGGGCGAAACTTTTCCGCAATTTAAGACTGGGACTTACGATTCTAATACAGATGGCACCGTATCTTACAGAGATTTTGGAGCAGGAGTAATGTTTTTGCCTTCTGGATTAGGATATTATAATTCAGGAAGTGGATCGATTCCTTCTTACGCACCTCTAGTTTTTAGTTTTAAATTATACGAAATTAACAGACTGGATTCAGATGGTGATGGAATCATGAATTTTCAAGAAGATCTTGACGGCGATGGTTATATGCGCGTTTTAGCGACAGGAGTTATAAATCCGGATGATACGGATGGAGATGGAATTCCAAACTTTTTAGATACTGATGATGATGGAGACAGTGTGAGTACCAGAACGGAAATCACGGATGCTAATGGCGTTTTAATCCCATTTGAATCTATCCCAAGCTGTAACGGAAATACTACTGATCCGGCAAGAATCAAAAGACATTTAGTAAAATGCAATTAAAACATACAAATCAAAAAAAATCCAGTTCAATTTGAACTGGATTTTTTTTTTGTATAAGTAAAAGGAAGCTATTATTTTCTTTTCATTACTCTTTGAACCGCTTCAACAATCGCTTGGTTGTTCAATTTGTATTTATCCATTAATTGTTCTGGTGTTCCGGACTCTCCAAAGCTGTCATTCACTGCCACGAATTCTTGTGGTAATGGGCTGTTCAAAGCTAAAACTCTAGAAATGCTTTCGCCCAGACCACCAAGAATGTTATGCTCTTCAGCGGTAACAATACATTTTGTTTTTTCCAATGATTTCAAAATTGCTTCTTCATCTAATGGTTTGATCGTGTGAATATTGATTACTTCAGCAGAAATACCTTGTGCTTCTAATGCTTCAGCTGCGATAAGAGCTTCCCAAACTAAATGTCCCGTAGCAACAATAGTTACATCAGTCCCTTCCGTTAAAACAATCGCTTTCCCTATTTCGAAAGGTTCGTCAGCGGGCATAAAGTTAGGCACAACCGGACGACCAAAACGCAAATAAACAGGACCGTGGTGATCCGCAATTGCCAATGTAGCCGCTTTTGTCTGGTTGTAATCACACGTATTGATTACCGTCATTCCCGGTAACATTTTCATTAAACCAATATCTTCCAGGATTTGGTGTGTTGCACCGTCTTCCCCTAAAGTTAATCCGGCGTGTGAAGCACAAATTTTCACGTTTTTCTCTGAATACGCAACCGACTGACGAATTTGGTCGTACACTCTTCCCGTAGAAAAATTAGCGAAAGTTCCCGTGAAAGGAATTTTTCCTCCAATAGTTAAACCGGCAGCAATTCCAATCATGTTGGCTTCTGCAATTCCAATTTGGAAAAAACGTTCTGGGTGATTTTTCTTGAAATCATCAAATTTAAGAGAACCAATTAAATCTGCACAAAGTGCCACAACATTCTCGTTTTTTTGACCTAATTCAGTCATTCCCGCTCCAAAACCCGAACGTGTATCTTTACTTCCTGTATTTGTATATTTTTTCATTTTCCTCCCCCAACCCCTCCAAAGGAGGGGAGCTCCTATTGGGGTAAATAGGGTTTTAAATTTTTATTTAATGATTCTGTAGCTGTTTCTCCCCTTCGGGGAGGCTAGGTGGGGATTAGTAGTCGCTTTCTGCTGCTGTGTAGTTTTGGCCTAAAGCAATTTCAAGTTGCGTATCATTAGGCGCTTTACCGTGCCAAGCGTGACTGTACATCATAAAATCTACCCCATTACCCATTTCAGTGTGCAACAATACACAAACTGGTTTTCCTTTTCCAGTTCTGGATTTGGCATCATTCATTCCGGCAATAATAGCTTCGATATCATTTCCTTTTTCAATTTCTAAAACATCCCAATCAAAAGCTTCAAACTTGGCACGAATACTTCCCATGGCTAAAACCTCGTCAGTTGTTCCATCAATTTGCTTTCCGTTTAAATCGATTGTAGCAATAAGGTTGTCCACTTTTTTTGCAGCAGCATACATGATTGCTTCCCAGTTTTGACCTTCCTGTAATTCACCATCACCATGAAGTGTATAAATAATATGGTTGTCACCATTCAATTTTTTTGCTTGAGCAGCACCAATCCCTACTGATAATCCCTGTCCAAGAGAACCAGATGCAATACGTATTCCTGGTAAGCCGTCATGTGTAGTTGGGTGTCCTTGTAGTCTTGAATTGATCAAACGGAAAGTAGCTAGTTCTGCTGCTGGAAAATAACCGCTTCTAGCTAAAACACTGTAAAATACAGGTGAAATATGCCCGTTTGAAAGAAAGAAAAGATCTTCTCCAATACCGTCCATATCAAAACCTTCTTTGCGTTCCATTATATTTTGATATAAAGTGACAAGGAATTCAGTACAACCTAGAGAACCACCTGGGTGACCTGAGTTGACAGCGTGTACCATTCGAAGAATATCTCTTCTGACTTGGATTGTTAAATCGTTTAATTGTTGTGTGTTCGGTTTCATTTGTGTGTTAAAATTAGACTGGGCAAAGGTAGTCAGATATTTTGATTTATACAGACTTCCATTTTTAGATTTATCAATAGTTATCAAGGATTGTTTTTTTAGCAGCAATACTATTTTTAAGAATTCTTGATTATTTAGTATCTTGCAACCATGTTTCAACAATTATTCAAAAGCATTCAGGAAAAAGTGATACTGACTCAGGAAGAAATGGAGTTGTGTAAAACTTTTTTTATCCCTAAAAGATTACGCAAAAAACAAATCCTGTTGCAAGAAGGAGACATTTGTGTCTACAATGCCTTTATTGAAAAAGGAATACTGCGCTCTTTTTCCATCGATGAAAAAGGAAATGAACACATCGTACAATTTGCAATTGAAGGCTGGTGGATCGCAGATTTGTCCAGTTTTCTAACAAATAGTTCCTCTATTTATACGATTGAAGCCTTGGAGGATTCTGAACTGCTTTTGCTGACAACATCGGCAAGAGAAGCTTTAATGGATAAAGTCCCCATGTTTGAAAGATACCAACGCTTGCTTTTGCAAAATGCCTACATCGCCAATCAAGCCAGAATAAATTCGACTTTAACAGAAACCGCCGAAGAAAAATACACCAATTTAGGAATTGCTTATCCCGGAATTGTTCAACGTGTACCCCAACACATGATCGCCTCTTACCTTGGTCTGAAACCAGAAACATTGAGTCGGGTTCGCAAACAAATTAACAATCGAAGTTCATTTTAATTGACATAGATCAATAGAATTTCTTGTTTTACATCAACGAAAACTTTTGCAATACAGCCTTAAATTTGTCCTGTAAATATAAGTCGATGTCAAATAGAACCACATTTGCAGTCCTAGGAGTTTCAGTAACCAATAGTATTGTTTTAGCAAAGCAAATTGCCAAAACCAATCCCGTTTTGCTGTTTGATCAAAAAGCCGCTACACTTTTGGAGGTGTATACCGAAATTATTTCAGAGAATCCGAAGGCAAATGTAGAAATGATGATTTGTCCAACCAATGCAAGTTGGGAGGCAGATATTATTATACTTTCAAATGATGTGGCAACAAATGTTACTCTTATTGAAAAAATCAAAAAAGTGGCAACGGGTAAAATCGTACTTATTTTGGGAAACGAAATGGAGGTGATTAATTCCAAAAGTACACTGGATAAATTACAGCATTTGTTTCCTTTTTCTAAAGTTGTTCTGAGCAACGAATCAGCGTATGATTCTAACGATTCTCTTCTTTTGAAAGGAAATGAGCAAGAAACCTTAAACACTATTTTAACTCTATTTACAAGTATTGGTTTGAAAGCCAGTATTTAATTTAATAAAACACTAATTTTTAACAAAAATCAAATGAGTAAATCAATTTTATTTCAACCCTATACATTAGGAAGCAGTACTTTAAAAAATCGAATGGTGATGGCTCCAATGACCAGAAGCCGTTCTAATAATGAAGGTAATGTTCCTACTGCACTTACGGCAGAATATTATACACAAAGAGCTACAGCAGGTTTAATTGTTTCCGAGGGAACTTTTGTGAGTACAAAAGCAGTGGGTTTTATCAATGTGCCCGGAATTTACAGTGCAGCACAAACCGAAGGTTGGAAACTGGTTACAAAAGCAGTTCACGAAAAAGGAGGAACTATATTTGCACAATTGTGGCACACGGGACGGTTGTCGCATCCGGATTTGCATAATGGCGAATTACCACATGCGCCATCCGCTTTGAATCCGTATGCAAAAGCTTACACAAAAGATGGTTTTGTAGACACTGTTGTTCCAAAAGAAATGACTATTGAAGACATAAAACAAACCGTTTTAGATTTTAAAAATGGAGCTAAAAATGCGATTGAGGCGGGTTTTGATGGTGTCGAATTGCACGCTGCCAACGGTTATTTACTGCAGCAGTTTTTTAATAATTATTCCAATCATCGTACCGATGAATATGGTGGTTCAATAGAAAATAAAACCCGAATCCTTTTTGAAATTCTAGATGCTTTAGCCGGTGTTATTGATTATTCTAAAGTGGGTGTTCGTTTGAATCCTACCCTGCATAATACGCAGGGAATGATGTTAGATGAACAGACAATTCCTACTTATGAATATATTGTAAACCGTTTGAATGACTATGGTTTAGCGTATGTGCATTTGACGGAGCCTTTTACGCCGGTTGATGATGTACCTTTTGCTGTTACTGAAGTAGCTAAGCATTTCAGACCGTTTTACAAAGGAACATTAATCATCAATAAAGGGTTTACAAAAGAAATGGGAATCAAAGTGCTTGAAGATGGGTATGCAGATCTTGTTGCTTATGGAGTTCCCTTTATTGCAAATCCGGATTTAGTGGCTCGTTTTGAGACTGATGCTCCATTAAGTAAACCAGATCAAAGCACGTTTTACACGGATACTGTGAAAGGATATACTGATTACCCGGCCATGGTTTAATAAAGAAGTATGCTTGTCTGTAGTTCTACGTAAGAAATATTTTTTGACACACATTTCATATATTTTTACAAATTAGACATTTTTTTATTGAAAATCTGTGGAATCTGTGTCGGTTTTTTGTTTGGTACGATTGCGTACAAGCAAATAAATAAATTAAACAAGAATAGTGTCAAAATACCATTGTCTTTATTTTGAGGTTCAATTATAATTCACAAGAAAGCCCGCAATAGCGGGCTTTCTATTTTTATAAACTGTATTTATTATGCTTACTTTTTTTTGTAAAGAAAAACGGGTAGTGCGCATGCTGATGAGGCTTGTTTGCTAAAAAGGAACATCGCTGTCATCATCCGGATCATTCAAATTGCTTCCAAAAGCATCATTGGCAGAGGGCAGGTTTTTAGTAATGAAAGGGTTGTCATCCTGATTCATACTGGATGGTAAGTCATCATATCCGCCACTGTAATCTTCCAGGTTATCAAATTTTCCCAGATGTCCAATAAACTTCAACCGAACGTTTTCTATACTACCATTACGGTGTTTGGCAATCATTATTTCTGCCTGACCGGCTGTTGGTGAGGCTTCTTCATCATCCCATTCGTCTATTTTGTAGTATTCAGGACGGTATAAAAAAGACACAATATCCGCATCTTGCTCAATCGCTCCTGATTCCCGTAAATCAGACAATAACGGTCTCTTGCTGGATCCACGGGTTTCTACCGCTCGAGATAATTGAGAAAGTGCAATAACAGGAACGTTCAATTCCTTGGCTAATGCTTTCAAGTTTCGGGAAATGCTAGAAATTTCCTGCTCTCTGTTTCCGCCTCCTTTTCCGTTTCCGCCAGCCGTCATCAATTGCAAGTAATCCACAATGATAATTCGGATCCCATGTTGCGAAACCAATCGCCTGGCTTTAGCCCGTAAATCAAAAATCGATAAGGAAGGCGTATCATCAATAAAGAGAGGTGCTTTTTCTAAGTTTTTAACTTTGGTACTCAACTGTTCCCATTCGTGTTTTTCTAGTTTTCCGGTACGCAATTTCTCTGATGACAAACCTGTTTCAGAGGAAATTAGCCGGGTAATTAACTGTACTGATGCCATCTCCAGAGAAAATAAGGCCACTGGTATTCCGTAATCAATAGCCATATTTCTGGCCATGGATAATACAAATGCAGTTTTTCCCATTGCAGGTCGTGCCGCAATAATAATTAAATCGCTGGGCTGCCAACCGGAAGTAATCTTATCTAACTTATCAAAACCAGTGGCAACACCGCTCAATCCTTCTTGACCGGCAATTTCTTCAATTCGTTTTTTTGCCTGTAGCACTAAACTTTGAGCTGTCTCTGAACTTCGTTTGATGTTTCCTTGTGTTATTTCATATAATTTAGATTCAGCTCTGTCTAATAAATCAAAAACATCCGCTGATTCATCGTAAGAGTCTTCAATGATTTCAGTAGAAATCCGAATCAAACTGCGTTGAATAAACTTTTGAAGAATGATTCTGGAGTGAAATTCAATGTGTGCCGAAGAGGATATCTTTTGCGTAAGCTGAATTAAGTAAAAATCACCGCCTGCTAAATCTAATTTTGCATTTTTCTTCAGTTGGGCAGAAACGGTTAATAAATCAATAGGCTGTGTTTCTGTAAACAATTGAACAATAGCCTCAAAAATATGTTTGTGTGCTTCTTTATAAAAAGCATCAGGTTGTAAAATGTCAATAACATCATCAACCCCTTTTTTGTCAATCATCATGGCACCAAGCACAGCCTCTTCTAAATCGAGCACCTGTGGTTGTAATTTTCCTTTTTCAAGGCTTATAATAGTCGTTTTATCAACCTTGACAGGATTAATATTTCTGAAGTTTTCCATGAAGCGAAAGTAACTAAAATTAAAAAAACATAGTCGTTGAGTTGTTACAAATAATTGTTCATAACTAACTATTTTTTGTTTATAACCAAAAAAAAATCCGAAACGGCAAGGCTTCGGATTAAATAGTAATTTGTAAGATTTTACTCTTTATATTCTCCCATTTTGCAGTATTTATCCATTCTTTGAGCCACTAATTCTGCTGTTGATAAGTCTTTCAATTCGTTGAAACCTTTCATAATATATTGCTCTACCGTTTTGAAAGCAGTTGCTCTGTCATAATGTGCACCGCCTAGTGGTTCAGGAATAATATCATCTACTAATTTTTGTTTTTTCATGTCAGCTGAAGTCAGCTTCAGTGCTTCGGCAGCTTGTTCTTTATATTCCCAGCTTTTCCATAAAATAGAAGAACATGATTCTGGAGAAATGACGGAATACCAGGTATTTTCCATCATGTATACCTTGTCACCAACTCCTATTCCTAATGCGCCACCAGAGGCACCTTCTCCTACGATAACAGTAATAATTGGCACTTTAAGACCAATCATTTCAAATATGTTTCTGGCAATGGCTTCTCCTTGTCCGCGTTCCTCGGCTTCTAATCCCGGGTAAGCCCCTGGAGTGTCGATCAACGTCAAAACAGGAATTCCAAATTTCTCTGCCATCTTCATCAATCGCAACGCTTTTCTATATCCTTCCGGATTGGCCATTCCAAAATTACGGAACTGTCGTGTCTTAGTGTTGAATCCTTTTTGCTGACCCACAATCATAAAGGATTGCCCGTCAATTTTTCCTAAACCACCAATCATGGCTTTATCATCTTTAAAACCTCTGTCGCCAAAAAGTTCCAGAAACGTATCGCCACACAAGGCACGCACGTGGTCCATTGTATACGGGCGGCTTGGATGTCTGGATAATTGGACACGTTGCCAGGCAGTCAAATTTTTATAGATTTTTCTTTTGGTCTCTTCTAGTTTTTTGTTGATTTGTTTGCAAGTATTCGTTACATCAACATCTGATTCCTGACCAATAATAAGACATTTATCTAACTGTTCTTCTAGTTCTTTTATTGGAAGCTCAAAATCTAAATATTCCATAGGATTTTTGCGTTTTTGTTTTTATTTCGAACCGCAAATATAAAATTTTAAATCGTTCGAAAAGGTAAATATTCTATTTATGTGTAAAAGTTTGCTTCTCTAAAGCGGGAGATTCTTTTTTAATTTTATTTTTTTGATAGTGTTTAATCACCCCGTTTAGGATTACGGTGATTACAATTATTAGTGCACCAATGTAAAATTCAAAACTCATTTTCTCTTTTCCGCCAAGGATAAAATAGGCCAAAACAATGCCGTAAACCGGTTCTAAATTCGTAGTCAGCATTACGGTATATGGCGTTAGTTTTTGCATTATTTTTACTGAAGCAGTAAAGGCATAGGCGGTACAAACGGATGCCAGAATCAATATCAGTATCCAATTATTAGCCGTTAATACAAAGAAATCGGCCGTGAATTTTTGTTCGAACACAAAGTAAATCGATATGAAACCAACACCCGCCAGGAATTCATAAAACGAGATAACCGAAGGATCGTGATCCGCAATGAGTTTTCCGTTCATCAGCGTAAATAAAACACCTAATATAATGGATGCTAAGGCGTATAACATTCCGTCCAGGTAATTGATTTCGACCTTCATAATCAGTCCCAGCCCTGCAATTATGATCAGACCAAAAAAGACTTCGTACCACAGTACTTTTCGACCATAAAAAAGTGGCTCCAGCAGCGATGCAAAAAAAGCACCCAATGAAAAAACGGATAACGTAATAGACACATTAGAAACGTGGATCGCTTTGAAAAATAAAATCCAATGCAAAGCAATCAATAATCCGACAAAAATCAATTTAAAAAATGATTTTAGCGGAATCCGAAACGATTTTTTCTTAAACACCAGAAAAATAGCTAAAAAGATACCGGCAAAAAACATGCGGTACCACACCAAGGCATCTGCCGTTATAGTGATTAGAGCGCCTAAAATGGCGGTAAAACCCCAAATAAAAACAATCAAATGGAGATTTAAGTAACTTTTTAAATTATCGTTTTGCATTTCGTAATAGGTAGATGGCTAAAATTCCAAAAGCAATATTGGGCAACCAAACCGCTAATAGGGGAGGGAAACTGGATTTTTCTGCAAGAACACCAAAGATTTTATCAAAGAATACAAAGGCAAAAGCCAGCGCAATTCCTATGGCCAGATTCGTTCCCATTCCGCCTCTTCGTTTCATCGATGAGACTGCAACTGCAATGATGGTCAGGATAAATGCGGATATCGGGACACTGTATTTTTTGTACAAAACCACTAAATAGATGTTGATATTAGAGGAACCGCGTTCTTTTTCTTTGGCAATAAAGGCATTCAATTTTCCTAAATTCAGGGTTTCTGCAATATACACCACTGGAGTTAAATCCTCTAAATCGAATGTGAAAATAGCCTCTTTCTGGGGTAGTTTTTCAATTTTATCATTCAGTTCTCCCACCGTTCTTTTTGTATAATCATACAGGGTGTAGGTACTGTCCTTTGGATTCCATTTGATCCTGCTGGCCGTGATTTTATGAACGAGTTTTTCATTTTTAAATTTTTCCAGTGAAAAATTAAAAGCTATTTTAGACTCCGTATTAAAACTGTTTACATAGATAAATTCATCATCACTAATTTGGCGATACACATCCGTATTATCCCCGCGCATGGCCTCTTTTCCGCCTCCTTTTAAATACGTATACCTAAAGTTATTAAAGCCTTCGCTGGCAGCGGGAACAACAAAAAACCCCATTAGTAAAACAAAAACAGAAACTATGGAAGCACCAATAATATACGGTCTTAAGAAACGCGTAAATGAAATTCCGGAGCTTAAAATAGCAATAATCTCCGTATCATTTGCCAGTTTTGAGGTAAACCAAATCACCGATAAAAACAAAAATATCGGAAAAAGAGAATTCGCAAAATAAACCGTAAAGTTGTAGTAATAAAGTGCAATCTCTAAAAACGGAACCTTGTTTTCCAGCATTTTGTTGATCTTCTCAGATACATCAACAACGATTCCTATGGGGATAAACAACAACAACATCACCACAAATGTGGTTAAATATCTTTTTAGGATGTATTTGTCTATTATTGTAAGCATAGTTTTGGGTATTAGGTTTTAGGTTTTGGGTTTTGGTTACTAAAACCTAATACCCCTAACCTAATTTACAATCTCTGGTTCATGTTTTTCACCATCATTTCTTTCCAAGGTCTAAAATCGCCCGCTAAGATATGTTTTCTAGCCTCCCGAACCAACCACATATAAAAACCAAGATTGTGTATCGTGGCAATTTGTTTCCCCAAGTATTCATTGGCAGCAAAAAGGTGACGCAAATACGCTTTCGTATATTCTGTATCTACAAAGGTGATTCCCATTTCGTCAACGGGCGAAAAATCAGCTTCCCACTTTTTGTTTTTGATATTGATGGTGCCATTCGCTGTAAATAACATTCCATTTCTGGCGTTTCGCGTAGGCATCACGCAATCAAACATGTCAATTCCAAGGGCAATATTCTCCAGAATATTTATAGGAGTTCCTACGCCCATCAGGTAACGCGGTTTGTCTTCCGGTAAAATTTCGCAAACTATTTCGGTCATGGCATACATTTCCTCGGCAGGTTCCCCTACGGAGAGTCCACCAATGGCGTTTCCTACTTGATTAGAATTTGCAATATATTCCGCTGATTGCTGACGCAAATCCTTATAACAGCTTCCTTGAACAATTGGGAAAAAAGCCTGATCGTAACCGTATTTTACAGGCTGCGTGTCTAAATGATTGATGCAACGATCCAGCCAGCGGTGTGTCATTTTCATCGAGCGTTTTGCATAGTTGTAATCACAGGGATACGGCGTACATTCATCAAACGCCATGATAATATCAGCACCAATGGTACGCTGAATTTCCATCACATTCTCTGGCGTAAAAAAGTGATAGGAACCATCAATGTGCGATTTGAACTTCACGCCCTCCTCCTTGATTTTTCTATTGGCCGAAAGCGAATATACTTGGTAGCCACCAGAATCCGTCAAAATATTACGGTCCCAGTTCATGAATTTATGCAAACCTCCGGCTTTCTCTAGGATTTCCGTTTGAGGTCGCAAGTATAAGTGGTAGGTATTTCCCAGAATAATATCCGGGTTAATGTCTTGTTTCAATTCCCGTTGATGCACTCCTTTGACCGAAGCTACGGTACCCACAGGCATAAAAATTGGGGTTTCAATCACCCCGTGATCAGTAGTAATACTTCCCGCTCTGGCTTTGGACAGCGGATCTTTTTTTAATAAATCAAACTTCATCTAGTATTTTTATTGTTTTTTCGGTCACATGCTATTCGCCAATAAAGCTGTTTTACCAAACATTTACCGCAGCGCAGAACATAGCAACGTATTTCAACCGATTGTTCGGCTGGCAAAGATAGGTTAATTTGAAACCTACATCAAAAAAATGTTTGCCATCCCGCAAAGTAATAAAGTGCATCG
Organism: Flavobacterium sp. LS1P28; assembly: GCF_003970335.1. Taxonomy (NCBI): domain Bacteria; kingdom Pseudomonadati; phylum Bacteroidota; class Flavobacteriia; order Flavobacteriales; family Flavobacteriaceae; genus Flavobacterium; species Flavobacterium sp. LS1P28. The sequence goes on from NZ_RYDI01000030.1 coordinate 14,727, forward strand.
AAAGCTGTGGGATGACAACCAAAACAACCTTTTTTTTTAAGAAATAATTAAGCAATAATAGTATTCAAAAACACACATACCATTTAGCACATGGACTTGGGCGTGCCCTAAAAAGGCCGGGCTATCCGTTATAATCTTTTACTGCGCTGCGCTTCATAAAAGGATTTCCACTATTATCCCTCACGCGAGATTTGGTTTAACAGCAACTAAATTTTCCCATTACTATTCAAAAAGCATTCAACAAATAAAAAGTTCATTTGATGATTTGTAAGAAAATTTTAGTATATTTGAAACTAAGTAAAGCGAAACAAACCTTCGCCAATCTACCCAATTTTGGGTGTATATGCGAAGGTTTGTTTCGCCTTAATACAAGTTATAAGGCAGTTTAGAGAACCGAAAAACAACAGAAAAATGGAAGAAATTGAACAAATTCTAAAAACAGAAGTTGAAAAATACATCAACAAAAATCCGTATAATAATGATAAAACTATAAGCGGACTAGCGAATAGATTAAAATACATGAAAGATAATGCAGATGAAGTTACAAAAAAAGTTAACGCATTGTCAAATGAATACTTAGCAAAATACCCAGATACCGATGTAAAAGAATTAACAGACATTGCTAGTAATCTTGTCCAACGTTTCTTGGCTAGTCCTGTCAACGGTTAGTGTTAAACCAAAAATATTTAATTTCAAGTTAGTTTTTTCAGCTTTCTCTAGAAGCAATATTATTTCTGATGTCTTGTTATAAAAACCCTCTGAAATAATTAAGTTGATTTTTTCGAACATAATGAATAATTTAAAATTGTTTCCGACTTAAAAACGGTGCGGAAACTAAACCGAAAATGATGAAATAAAATATCAACATTATAATTAGATTTTAATTGCGGTTAAAACCTAGTTTACACAACAAACTAGGTTTTTTAAGGCGTCTCGCCTACTGGGATAATCTAAGTTTAACTTTTAATGTTGAGATAACATGGAAACAATTATTGCTTTAGCATTCGTATACTTAATTTTGTGCGAAGCCAAAAAATAATTAAGCTGGACTTAGTTATTATCTTTTATTTTTAAGAACATCGCTCGTTAATTTTAACGAGCGATGTTTTGAAAGTAACCTAAAGCTAATTAAATAGAAACCGAAAATAAAACCGCCTTATAACAGTTGTCTGTGGCTAGTGTGGTTTTAGTGGAATTACCGTTTCGCACCATCATTCTGCAAAGTAGAAAATTGAAAGGTTACGAAATCCACACCAGACCACAGGCAACGGGACGTTACATGTAATGCCAAAATCGAACACAGAAATAAAACTAATTTATAATGGGAATATTTGACTTTTCAAATACTAAAAACGTTGAAAGAATTTCGGAACTTGAAAAAATAATTTCTCAAAAAGAAGTTGAAATTTCACAACTTAAAAATGAGAATAACAAAATAGAAATTCAGCTAAAAGATTTGCAAAATGAATTGTCAATATTTATCCCTATTAAAAATATTGACATTGAAATAAACAAGAAAAAGACAGAACTAAATAAACTAATTTCGGAAAAAGAGGAAAATCTAAATAAATTAATCTCTTATAAAGAAAAAGACATTTCAGAACTAAATTCTAAAATTGAATTACTAGAAAAAGATTATCAATCAGATTTAGAAATCTACCATAAACTTAATGAACAAATTAAGATTTATCAAAACAGCTTAGAACCGATAAATTATGGTTTGTACGAACCAATCTTTAATTATGAAACTTCAGAGGAATTTAAAGATGCTATTAAAAATAATAATTTAAAACAAAAGTTATTATTAAAAGAAAACAAGGCAATTAAAAGTAATGAAGACGAAATATATTATCAAGCAAAATTTAAATTTCTCACAGCATCTTACAAAAAAAGTATAAACAGTTACAAGAAACTTATATCAATTGCTTTTAATAGCGAATGTGATGCCCTAATTTCAAAAGTAAAATGGAATAATGTTGAAAATTTAAAATCAATAATATCAGACATTTATTATAGAATTAATACAAACAGTCGAGAGTTCTGTAGTTTTATTCTTTTACAAAATCATATAGTTAATGATTTTAAACATGAAAAAGAAAGCTTCAATGAAAGATATTCTGATCATATGATAGAAATTTCAAAAGAGTTTTTAGTATTAAAATATGAAGAACTTGGATTACATCATGAATATCAGTTAAAAAAGCAAGAAGAAAAAGAAGAAGAACGCAGAATTAGAGAATTAATGCGTGAAGAAGAAAAAGCAATTAGAGATTATGTAAAAGCACAAAAAGAAGCTGAAATTGAAGAAACTAAAGTAAAAAAAGCTATTGAAATTGCAAAAAAACAAATTGTTAATGACAATGCCGATTATGAAATTCTAAATAATAAAATTAAAGAGTTAGAAGAACGGTTAAAACAAGTACAAGAATATAAGGAAAGGGCTTTGTCAATGGCTCAACAAACAAAAAGAGGTTTTATTTATGTTATTTCAAACATTGGTTCGTTTGGAGAAAATGTATATAAAATTGGAATGACAAGAAGACTTGAGCCAACAGATAGAGTAAAAGAACTTGGAGATGCATCTGTGCCATTTCAATTTGATATTCATGCAATGATTTACTCTGAAAATGCTCCTTCATTAGAAAATGAATTGCATAAAGCATTTGCAGATAAGAAATTAAATATGCTTAACTACAGAAAAGAATTTTTCAAGATATCACTTGAAGAAATTGAAAGTAAAATTCAAGAATTAAATATTGACGTTGAATTCATCAAAATTCCTGAAGCTATGCAGTATAGAGAAACTCAAAATCTTTTAAGAAATTTAGAACAAAGCTATGTAAATGAAACTTTGGAATATGACGAAATAAAAAACTTCCCAAATAGTCTAAAAAAGTAAGCACTACTGGTAACAGCTAGGGTTGCTCCATAAATCCTGCCGGATTTGTTCGTATTCATTGTAATCTCCTAAAAAAATCATTTTATATTTTGGGACTCTAAAAACAATTTCCAACCCTATTTACGGACTGTTTTATTTTTATAATCATAAAGCGACTATTGCCAGAACGAATTTTAATTGTAGTTTAAATAACATATATTTACTCAATGACTAACAAAATAGAGTTCTCTTGGAGGTTTTTAGACGAACTGACGTTGTGCGTCATTTTGCCCAGACAGAACGTTCAAAACTGAATTTGCAAGATTTAATTATTTTTTATAATTTTGTATCCAAACGAATACAACTTAAAGGATGTGCTTTCTTGAAAAGACGACGGAATTTGACAAATGGTTTAATAAACTGAATGACTTTAGAGCAAAAGCAAAAATTTTGTTCCGACTTCAAAAGTTAGAAAAGGACGAACACTTTGGAGATTGCGAACCTGTTGGAGATGGAATTAGAGAACTGAAAATTAACTACGCAAAAGGTTACAGAGTTTATTTCAAAGAAATTGATGGGAAAGTTATTATTTTACTTATTGGAGGAGATAAATCTACTCAACAAAAAGACATTGAAAAAGCAAAAGAAATTTGGAAAAAATTAAAAAAATAAAAAATGGAAACGTCAGAATTTGATATTGCAGATTATTTGGACAGCAACGAAATGATTGCTGAATATCTAAATACAGTTTTGGAAGAAGGCAATGATGCTGAAATTGTTACCGCAATTGGACATATTGCAAAAGCAATTGGTATGACCAAAATTGCAGAAGAAACTGGAATGAGCAGACCAAGTTTGTATAAAGCATTGTCGAAAGGGTCCAAACCACGATTTTCAACGATAATGAAAGTTTTGAAGGCAGTTGGAGGACAAATACATATAAATCCATTAACCGCATAAAAAAAACGAACGCCTAACAGCTAGGGATTCGTTGCGTGCGTAGCGCGAACAATGAATTATAATCACTGAATACCAACAAAAATAAATTCAATGAGGTAAACCCGGGTTGAACGAACCGATTGTACGTCCGTCAACACTATGGAGTTATCGTAAAGATTTTAGAGAGAATTATAAGAGGCAAGCGAGCCTCTTTTTTTGTAGCGTGGTTTCAGCTTGGTTTTTCTCGTGCTTTCCATCACTATTGAGCATAATTGCCCTTACCCATAATTTAGCTTTTATAGGAATTTGAACTTTGGCTGGGTATTCCGGGGCAAACTGAACACCCTATTCCGGTTTAAACTGTACAGGAGAACTGATGTTATGGGCTATGGCTGCTCGCTATCGCTCGGGTGGCAAATCCGAAAATAGGAATGAATTTAGTCCCAAACCCGCTGTAGTCCCAGAACGTTAGTGGCTATGGCACTACCCCACAATAAAAATAATATGATTTTCTAATTTTCCCAAAGGCACGAGCCATATTGTGAGCACAGTTTATAAAACTGCGCTAACTGTTGTGGTATATCGGAGCGATCGGGTATAAAACCCTGGATGTTTAAAAGTAGAATTTACTGATGTTGTAAGTAAAATCAATTTGGGATAAGGGAATTTATTTTTAAAAACCATTAAAATGCAGATTTGACTTATATTTTATTAAAGACATGAATAAATCTTTTCATTTTAAAAGATATCAAGATTAGTTGGGACTTTTGGGAATTAGTTCACCCACAACAATAATCAAATAAAATAACATGACTATCCTTTACTTGTACAAATGCTAAAAAAAGCTTATATTTGAGTCATCAACCCATTAAATTCAAATTAAGAACCTGCCTGAATTTTTCGAAAAATACCCTGATTAAGCCACATGTGATAAGGGATTCAAAGCTAAACGACTTGAAATGGGAATTGTATGTAAAAAGAGTAAACACAGCGAACATTACTTTCGTAAGACAGATTTAAAATTTCAATGTAAAAAATGCAGTAGTCGTGTCAGTCTTCGTTCAGGTACTGTTATGGAGAATACTAATTTGCCTTTTCAATATTGGATGATCTGTATTGAACTCATGACGCTGTCAAAAAAGAGTTTTTCGGCATTAGAAATGCAACGTATGTAGGGTCACAAACTGTATGAACACATTTGGTTTATGATGCATAAGATAGTATGCGTGACGAAAAATATCAATTAAAAGGCTGTGTTGAATTTGATGAAAGATTGTTTTAAATAATTGACATAAAAGATGTTATCAATTAAAATAAAAATAAAACAGTCAAGAATCTACTCCTAATAAGCGAGATCGTGGAAGTGAAAGACAAGGAAAGGTATTGGTAATAGTTGAATCGAAACCCAGTATCTCTGCACCAAAAAAGGGTAAACCAAACAGAAAAGTTGGTTGTCTAAAAAGGGTAGTTATGAAAGATTTGAAATCTGCAAACAAAACAGCATCTGTGTTAAGCGATGGTTACACCAGGGTATGCTAAACTCAAAGAAGTGATAACAAATCATTATGTTGTAGTAGAGCCAGACAAGAAAAAGGCGGCAAAGATATTTCCTTGTGTAAATAGAACAATCAGTAATACCAAAAAAGTACTTTTAGATATTCATCATAATTGTGTAAACCAGTAATATGTACATAATTATCTTGATGAGTTCTGCTACAAATTTAACAGACGGTATTTTGGAAACAAACTATTGGATAGACTCATGATTAATGCTTTAGAAACAACTTAGTATTAGTTACTGATAGTCATATGTAATAATATAGTATTGTATAACTTTATCAGCACTAATGAATCATGATAAAATTAATAACAATTGTAGTTGCTTTATTTGTTACTAAATTAACTGCACAAGATAATTATCTAGCCTTTTCGGTTGCGTTTGACGTTAGGAATACAATTATGGGAAGTGAACCAACAAATAATGAATCAGCTAAAGACTTTTTAGTGCAATTTTCAATGGTTAGCAAAGATGTAGAAGTCAACATAGGGTATGAAACGTTTCCAAGATTAGATTTTTCTAAGTATACGATTGGAGTGGGATATCACACCCATTTCTATGTAAATTTATTTAGAAGAGTTATTCACACTGTTTTTATACCTAGTATAGAACCTACATTAATAAACAGAAATGGTGATTGGGGAGGAGGAATTGGGTATAATCAAGAGTCTTCTCATTTATCGTTAGGGTTGAATTTAGGGCTTAGGTGGGATTTATCAGATGATATAGCTGTAGAATATTTATTTAATGCCTTACCCAGAAACGACTTGAAGGCTATGTATGGAAATACAATGGATATTACAAATGGAAAGGCGTCTGTTAGCGGTATTCCAATTATAGGCAGTAATTTTATTAAAGTTGTTTCACTAGTGTCCACTTAAAATAAGTTGAAAACCAGCTGGTTAGTATTATGTTCATTGACATTATTGTAATCTGAT
>NZ_RYDI01000031.1:0-19382 GCF_003970335.1 Flavobacterium sp. LS1P28
CATTGGAAAAGTGCCAAATAGAGCGAAATGTGCGTTGGATTTAGGTTGGGTTCATAATTGATTTTATTGAAAAATCCAGTGAGGTGTTTGATGTAGTTCATGAGATAGTGTTCAGTGTTCAGTTTTTAGTATTCAGTTTGATTAACCATAAGGAGTACGGAATTGAGGTAAGAGGATAAAGTTGATGAGATTGCTTTGCCTTTTAGGACAAAGTCCTCGTGCCATCCTTCGTCGATATTTGTGAGATTACTTCATTCCGATAACTAGTGGAACGAAGCAATGACAGTTCATTTGAATAAGTTTGGAGAAGCACTAACCTTGTTGTTTTCCAGTACTTTATCAATGTCTTGATTGGCATAATAAATAGTTCCACCAATTTTAGTGTAGGTCAGTGTTCCATTGATACGGAGGTTTTGAAGTGTTCCGGGAGAGATATTTAACAACTTTCGTACTTCGGGGGATTTTAGCCACTTTTTGGTTTGTTCGGTAGTTTGCGATCCGATAATTTTTTTAATTTCTTCTAATAAATCAATTTTGAATTCTAAAAGATCTTCTGTTGTGATAATTGTTGCTGCCATTTTAAAACGATTTAAGGTTATAATTAATTTTATAACTTTATTGTGGTACAAAATTGATTGCTTTTATTCTTTTTTAATCCCAATGGCTTTCGTAGTACCGAAGTAATTTAACATTTGAACATTTTTAAAAGCACGTTTTGGGGCTTTTCTGAGTTTCTTTTATTTTCATTTTTGAATTTGTTCAAGTTTCGGATTACACAATCTATTATTCTAATGAAAAATGCCCCAATTGGGGCATTAATGTGAGAATAGTTATTATTTTAAATAGCACCAAAATAGTACTGGATGGCAAGTTATTAGGCTTTATGACTCCATTATAGACCGTGTTTCTTGGCTGTGTTTTTCGGAGGTACGATTGGCTACGATTTTTAGTCACTCGTCTTCTTTATGGATTTTTTGCTGTAGATTCAGCATCAGTTCTTCTAAGAATTTTGTTTTGCTACTCTTTCTATCTTTAATCTCTGAATAGGTTTTGTAGATATTGTCTATTTTGATGTTGAAGAAATCCTCAAAAGAAGCGGCTATAGTATTTATGTCGGCTGCTCCATGATTTAAGGCCCCATTGGAATATAGCGCATAGATTAATTCAGTGAGTGCCGTTTTTGGAGCTGTCCAAAGGAGTACTTTGTGTTTTTTTTCGTTAAACATAATTGTATTACCAGCATTGAGTTTTTGCATTGCTTCGCGGATGTAATGAATAAATCGGTGCATTGCTTTTACTTTGGCCCAAAGCATGTCATGTGAGGAGGAAAATTCGGGATATTGATAGTAATCTGTCATTGGTGTGAAAGGAAAATTATTGCCTGGGTTTCTTGTGAAAAACTGATGATCTATATAGGTGTATCCTTGCTCCATATAATTAACAAAATCTAAATTGCGAGAGAAAAATTTATTAATTTTTCGCATTTCCTTTTCAAAAAATTCGATCTGATAGGATGTGCCCGCTTTGGGTTTGCGAAGTTCGCAAGAACGCAGTTCGGTAAAATAAATCAGGTAACTCATCGGAAGTGGTTTGATATTTTTAAAGAAATTAATTTCATCGGGTACTGTGTCGAAATCGTTTTGCTCGACTCTTTCTTTTAGGGTTGCCAAGGTTTTGTTGCATAAATTAATGCCATCAATTGCTTTTTTGAGATGGTTATCTTCTATGGATATAATTATGTTTACTTTTTTATTAAATTCTTCAATAGTACTTTTGAACATGTTTATTTGGTTTAACCTCACCCCCCAGCTCTCTTCCTCCCCTAGCCCCTCCGAAGGAGGGGAATAGGAAGGAAAGGGAATGAAGACTTGATTAGTTTATATTTTTGATGTTAGTTGTTTTAATGGCAAAGGTTTGACTGATGAGATTGCTTCGCCAGTTCGTACAATGTCCTCGTGTCCTCCTTCGTCGGGATGACAAAACAGAGAAGAACTAAAGCGGTTCTCGATACATTTTTCATTCCATTTTATTCCATGAAAAACACTCGAACTGACGACTGTATTTTTAGACTTTATTTCCTGTATCGTTTTAACGTGTTTTGTCTTCGTTTTGAAGTGTGCCCATTAATTCCATTGAAAAATTATCTCGGGCTTGAATGTAGGCTACTTTTGGAAATATTGTGGCTCCCAGTTTTCTCTTCTCGAAAGTTGCAGATACCCCAAAATCAATTTTATTAAGATTTAATTCCCGAGCCCGTTTAATTCCCTGAAACAGAAGTTGTCGGTAGAGTTGAAATTCTTTTGCATAGGAATAATCCATTCCTATCAGCGCTGGAACATAGGTATGCGCTGTATTTTTATAACAAAATAGAATTCCGATTAATGGGTTTACACTTTGTTCTTTTTCTTTATTTTTGAGATATAACAATATGAATTCCCATTGCGGATTGCTCTCCATTTTTTGGAAAACTTCTATCGGGTAGGTAAATGTATTTATAGCATGATTGATGTTTTTCACATTCAGATACAATTTATATGCCTGCTCTAATTCTTCGTTTGTTAATTGATTTTTTATTACAATATCAAAAGCCTGTTCTAAAGGCAGTACCTCTTTCAAGAAATGTTTTCTTGAGCGGTGAGAAAGCGAAGCGGAATATTCTTCGAGAGTATTCCATATAGCATTTTGTATGATGCAGGTTTCAGGCATGTTTATTTTTAAGAACCCTTGATTGTGGAATATATGATTCAATTGTTCCTCTTCCTCAAAATCCCTTAATACGAGCATATCAGCATTTAGTTGATGATACAATGTCTCCACTTGTTCCAATAAAAGCATTATGGCTTCTTTAGCTAATGGATGTGTTTTATTGATATAGCAATGATTCCCTTCCGTAAATAGAGAGCCCATTCCTAATACTTTTGAAGTCAGGTATAATGGATTTTGTTTTCTTTTTTCTTCCAGTTGAAGTGAAATGGATTCTGGAGCTAACATATCGTCTTTCCAAAGTCCGTAAGTGAAAAAAGTTGCCAGTACAGGAGTTCCCTTTTTGTCTTTGATTATATAATAATGAAAGTCCCAATTGTTTTCAGGATAGTTCGGATTTGTAAAAGCATTTTCCAAGAAGCATAGCCCATCCCAATCAAACGTGCTTTGCTTGCCCAAAAGTTCGTTCCAGTTCTGTTTGTTTATTTTTTCTATGGATACTTCGTATTGTAATACTAAGTTTTTTTTTGGCTCTAAATTTCCAACAGTCGAAATCGTTTCTACAATGCCAAAAGCTTTATTCACTTTGTGTTGTGAATTTCCCGATTCTTCCAAGGCTATAGGGAAATGGTATTCCATCGCTTCCACTAATGCTTTTATTTCTTCTTTTTGGTTGTGTCGAGAAAGTGTGATACGGATCCCCGTGTTTTTGATTGGGACTGCCGGATATATTGCGGGATTTACATAAAAACCTTCTTTGAATAGCCGTTGTACCATTTTATAGGCGGTCAAAGGCATTGCGGTGCCCAAGAAAAATACCGGGGAGTTATTAAGGGCAATCATCGGGAGGGTCGTTTTTTCTAGTAATGATTTGAAATATTCTATTTTTTCTGATAAATCGCATTGTAAGCTTATGATTTCAGGTGAAAGATGAATCTTTGCCGATGCAATTGCAGCTGCTACAGAAGCCGGTTCCAGTTGTGCCGAAAAAGTAAGTGGTCCACCAAAATTTTTAATTTTTTCTCGTAGTCGGTTATCGGTACAAAGTAATGTTGCTCCACTAGCACCAAATGTTTTACTCAATGTACCAAACAGTAAAACATTGTCTGGCAAACTTTTTAAAACGTCCAATACATATCCAGTACCATTTTTTCCTCTCCAACTCATTCCGTGTACATCGTCAAAATAGAGTTGTAACTGCGGGTATTTTTTGCACAATTCCATCAAATCTGGTATGGGAGCAAAATCGCCAAACATAGAATATACGCCGTCTGCCATATACCATATTTTCTTGCATCGTGTCGCCAGGTATTTAATTTTATCCTCCAGCATATTCAAATTGTTGTGTCGAATCATTTCTACCGGAATGCCTCTTATTTTTAATAATTGACAGGCATTTTGAACACTCCAATGCACTTGATGGTCAAGAATTACTCCATCTTCATCCCTTACCACTGTTGGAATTACTGCCAGATGACCAAGTGTACTGTTTTTTGTTATTATCGGAGGTATTCCATACATTGCTTCAATCTTAGATTCCAGTTCGCTGTATAGCGGATTTGAAATATAGGTTTTGGAGAGTGGAAATTGTGTGCCATACTTTTGAATAGCTGTTATTGCTGCTTCTTTTAATCGGTTGTCTTGTTCCAGTCCTAAATACCCGGTAGTGCCAAAGTGAAACATTTTTTTACCTTTTATTTGTATGGTTCGACCATTCAAGATTTGATCTTCCGCATATAAATGCAATACTCCTTCTTTTTTTGCTCCGGCTATTACTTCATCTACCGTGTCAATGAAGTTGTTGTGTTTGATTTTTGCCATATAATTTAGGTTTTAGTTGTTAAAAAATAAAATTCACTAAAATATCTACTTATTTTTTGATATTTATTTGGTAAAATTCTGAATAAAAAATTTATCGAATCTTATTATTTGTGAGAAAATCCTTTTATGACAACTTATACTCCCGATTTGATAACTTTTGTGTTTAATTATATCAAATTGTTTTACTTTTGTTTAATTTAATATAATTTTAAATATTTTTTTTGCTAAATTGTGACGATTTATTTAAATTTTTCATAAAAATGATGCATAATTACTATGAGAATGAATTTTCTCAATTTTGGATTCGAAATGACATTCTTTTTTTTAAATACAAACCGAAAAGTGTTATTAACTTGAAAGCTGCACAACGGATTGTAGCGGATCGGATACAGTTACAAAATGAAATAGCCTATCCAATATTTTGTGATATCAGAGGAATTGTGGATTCTGACAAAGCTGCAAGGGACTATTTAGCTCAATCTGGTTCTATTCTGACTAAGGCAGTAAGTCTAGTTGGACATCAAAGTGTTTCCCTAACTATAACCTCTTTTTATCTTAAAATATGTAAGCCAAGTGTTCCAACCAAGCTTTTTACTGATGAGTCAGCCGCTTTAGCTTTTTTGGAAGAATATATTTAGTGGAAGGGTATTTATTTAGGACTAATATTATACATTATGGATCAAGAAATTAATCTGCAGCGTATGCGCAGTATGTCACAAATGCTTCTTGAAATGGCAGGTGGTAATTTTACCAATCGGATTCAAAGAACAGAAGAGGATGATGAACTGGAAGGATTAGTAGTACTTATGAATATGGTAGCCGAGGAGATGAAAGAGTCTGTTTTTCACGCGGGTTTTATAAACCCTCATCATTCCTATAGGAATCTAGTACAAAGCACTTTTATCTTAGATGAGGATTTTGTAATAGTAAGTTATAATTCTGAAGCCTCTATTTTATTAAATTTAACTCCTAACTTTTTATGTAATATGTTGTTTAAGAATTTGTTATCGGAAGAGTCCTTGTGTTTTTGGAATAGTTTAGAACAAGAAATATTACAGGATCCTGACTATTACGCTTCAGTTCAATTAATTTATATTGCACAAAATAAGTTATTAGTTCCTGTTTATTGTACGATTTCAAGGCTTATGAATTGCTCTAAAATTTTGATTAGTTTCGTTACGACTGTAGTTGAAGAAACTATTTCGAAATCTGTTTTGATTACCGCAAATAGTAATGACCTGCCAATTGTATTAAGCAGACCTTCAGATATACTGATGGTTCAAAATGTTTATGATTATATATTAGATCATTTAGATAGCCCATTACCTTCTGTAAAAGAACTTTCTTATATTTTCGGAACCAATGATAATAAGTTGAAATACGGATTTAAGCAACTCTTTCGGACGACTATTTATCAGTTTTATATTAATGAGCGTTTGAAAAAAGCGCATCTTTTAATTCAACAGACTATGATTCCCTTAAAGAGTATTGCTACTATGACAGGTTTTAAAACGTATCCTAATTTTTCGAAGGGTTTTAAAAAACATTTTGGGTATAAACCGATGGATATTAAAAGAAGATCTTGAGTTGAAAGTCATGAAGTCATGAAGTCTTAAAGTCCTAAAGTCTTAAGGTCGAGATGTCTAAAATCATACAGTTATACGTTGAAGTCATACAGTTGAAAGTAGCGATTAATGCACTGTACTAAAAAAACTCCTTTTCTGACAAGTTATACTCCCGATTTGCTTCTCTTTATTTATTTGTTTTTCGGAATTTTATATCGGATTAAATTTAAAGTTCGCTGATATGAAACTATCTACCTCAACAAAAAGTATTCTTGTCAACAGTATTTGTCTGATGTATGTTTTATTGTTTGTCTATGCCGCTGTTAGCAAATTACTGGATTTTGAAAACTTTCAGGTACAGTTGGGACAATCACCTTTGCTCAGTGCTTATGCCAGCTATGTTGCCTGGATAGTTCCTGCTGCAGAAATTATTATTGCGCTTCTGCTACTTTCTTCTAAATTTAAATATGAAGGCTTAATTTTAGCTTATAGCCTCATGATATTGTTTACTACTTACATTATTATAATTTTGAACTTCTCCCCGTTTGTTCCTTGTTCCTGTGGTGGCGTACTTTCAAAACTGGGATGGACAGAACATTTAATTTTTAATATTGTATTTGCTGTAATAGCAGTAGTGGGAGTTCTATTGCATCATAGCAACTTTGAAATAAGTCCTTCAAAACAGTCAGTTCAAAACATCAGGAATAAATCTGCTATAATTCTTTTAGTAGTTACTGGTAGTATAAGTGCAGTTTTCATTATAAGCCTATATCTGTTGTCGGAAAATGAAATACACCGCAACAATAGCTTTATTCGTCGGTATCCTCATCATCCTGTAGCGATGATTAAAGGCTACAGTATAAAATACAATTCTTATTATATTGCTGGTGCTGCTAACGGTCGCATTTATTTAGGAAATACAACTGCGCCGAGACAAATTCTAGTTATTGATACTTTATTGAAGGAAGCGAAAACTTTAATGGTTCAAGTTGAAGGCAAACAAGATTATCCATTCAAAGCAGTGCAAGTGCGTGTTAAGTTTCCCTATTTTTATCTAGTTGATGGAACGGTTCCAGTAGTTTATAGAGGCAAAATAAGCGACTGGCGTGCCACACTTTTAACAAATATCAAAAATTACTTTTCTGTTTTTGAACCTATCGATTCCACTCTATTCGCAATAAGGAGTATTGATACAGCTCAGAGCCTAAACATTCTAGGAACACTAAATACAGCCGAGCCTACTGTTTTCAAACAAGTGCCAGGCATGTTGCAAAAACGGATTGATGGCATTTTTGATACTGACGGGAAACTGATTTATAACTACCAACTAAAAAAGATAGTTTATGTTTATTACTACCGAAACCAAGCAGTAATTGCCAGTTCTGATTTGAAAACATTTCAAGGGCTAAGAACTATAGATACGGTAAGCCAAGTTCCTATCCAGTTCGCCTACCTGCATACTACAGGAGAAAAGAAATTTTCCAAACAACCTCCTATGATTCAGCTAGGTGCTGCCACATTTGGGAAGTACCTATTTACAATGTCAAACCGTTTAGGAAAGTTTGAGGCCGAATCCATGCTTAAAGAAGCCTCTATTATTGATGTATATGATTTGCAAAAGAGTACTTATGAATTTAGTTTTTATCTGTACAATTATAAGAATGAAAAGGTTGAGAGCTTTCAAATTTATTCTAACCTCTTAATTGGAATCACAAAACATTATATAGTAATATATAGGCTTAAGAGCAGCCACTTTGATTTAAAATAGTTGAATAAATAATGACTGATAATAACCCGTTGGTCATAAAAACGGTTCTCGGTACATTTTTTATTCCATTGCATTATATAAAAATACACTCGAGCTGACGTTTTTGCTAATTACGTCTAACGGGTTGTCAATACTAATTTATTATGAAATACCGGGCCTGGTTCAGGGGAAGATCGAAAACCTGTAAACAGAGTAGATCAAAATATTTTAAATTTTAATACTATGAAAACTGAAATTTTTAAAATCGGATTTCCGATCGCTGCAGTCGTGTTAGCTATCGCAGGTGCCTTTGCTTCACAAGCAGCACCTAAAAGCACATTGGCAACTAAAATTGGTTATTTAGACACCCCTACTCCATGTCTAGAAGCAAGGGAATGTAGTGATGTCAACAATGGAATTGTTTGCACCTACATGTGGCAGGGCAGCAATCAGCAAGCATTTGGGAAAAACCTAAGTGGCAGCCAATGTGCGGTTACGCTTTACAAAAAACCGTAAATTTTTTAATGAGGATAAGGTGTCCCATTGGAGGGACACCTTATTTTTAATAACTGTCTTTTTTTAAGTAAAAATCAAACCATTCTTTAATTTCGAAATATAAATTCTCTTTGTTTCTGGGATTTGTTAATACATGATCTTCCTTCGGGTAAATCAAAAGTCGGCTTTTTTTTCCCAACCGCCATAGTGCAATTTGTAATTTTGTACTGTTAGTTGGATTCACCATACGATCTCCTTCACCTGTCCACAATAACAATGGTGTACTGATTTTTTCAACTTGTGCTATTGGTGAATTTTTCAAAAAAGAATTGGTATAAAACGGTGATTTGATGCGAAACTGCTGGTCTTCATAACGCCAAATGTTCGATTGTCCATTGCCATCCACCATTAGATAGGCACTTACGATATCCGTTACCGGAGCACCCGCAACAGCCGCTTTGAACATACTCGTCTGAGTTATGATATATGCGGTTTCATAGCCACCAAATGAGTGTCCCATTAATCCAATCTTTTCTCTATCGACACTACCACCATTCATAACTTTTTCAACTGCAGCTTTGACACATTTCAATGCGGAATCGCCAGGCTCGTTTATTGTATACGCTATATCTGGTAGCAAGACAAAGTAGCCTTCGGCAGTAAAATTTGCTATATTTAATCCGTTTCCTGATTGAAACGATGGCTCGACATACTCATGCAATTCTCCAGATCTTCTACTGTAAATGTGCACTATCATAGGATATTTTATTCCGGATTGATAATTTGCCGGGTAAAACAAGGCTCCACTTAGTTCTTTTCCCTCCGTGGTTTTATATTTTATCAATTCGGATTTCCCCCAATAAAAATTCTTTTGCTGTTCATTGGTCCTCACAATAATTTTTTCTTCCGCCCGACTATTTATCAGCACTAGTGTAGGGGAAGCCTCGAAGCTTTTTTCAAGGAACAAATAATTTTTATTGTCTTGAGACTTTTCGATAAAAATCATTTTCTTATTTTTCTCTACTAAAGTCTTTACATCTCCATTTGACCATACGCTAAAACCTTCCTCAAGCGTTTGCGTATTTAAAGTATGCAAAAGCAGATTATCGTCCAGATTAAAGGTTTGGGTGAGAAAATAGAAAGTATCAATCTTGTAATTGTATACGTTTCCTTCTTCGGCGATACGGTACCTGACCTTTGTTTTTCGCCCGTCTGTGATTTTTTTCGTCGTTGTTCCGTCTGGAGAGAGTAACCAAATGTCATATTCGTCGTAAATTATCAGGTACTGATCATTTGCAGACCAGCCCGGATTTCCATAAGCAGGAGGTATGCCCGATTCATCGTATTGCACGTCATAAAATGAGATGTTAAGCGAGGCTGTAAGGCAGGTATGCTTTTTTGTAGCGATATTATACGTCCACCAATTATTATCTTTGAAATAGCAAACAAATTTTCCACTAGGTGAAACTGTTGTTACCCCCATATCCATTAATTGTTTCTTTACCACTAATTGCTGTTCTCCAGTAAGAAGATTTTTGATATAAACATCGCTATATTCACCACCATATTTATAGCGAGGCAAATATTCATCCCTCCTGAACACAAGCGCATTTTTCTGATCTCCTGTTGGAACTACATTGGTAAAATTAGCCTCTTCTACCGTTTTTAGTTCTCCTGAATTAATTAGCCAAACGGAGCAAGTTGCTTCCTGATCAGGATGTTGTGGCGGAACCGTTGTGTCACCAGTATTCCAGATTTGTACATCAGATTGTTTCGTTGCGTTCTCATTAAAAGTCGTGCTGCTTTTTACGTCAAAGAAAATCCTTTCATTATCGGCTGAAATAAATAATCTGGACAAAGGAATGTAGCTCGTTTTGGTCAAGGAATCTAAATATTGGGACGGAGGCGTTTTTAGTATAATTGTTTTTTCAAAACCTGTGCAGTAGTATATTTTATGTTCATTCAGCTGACTTTCATTATTGCGAATTTGCTCAAAAAAAGCGAATCCTTTACCCGTTTTATCCCAAGCTAAACCCACAAACGTATTTGCTGAGGAGGCTATTATTTCCTGCTCTTGCACGGAATCTTTCAATGTAAATACTTTTACAGTCGCACTATTTTTTATCTCGGTAACAACTGCCAATAATCCCATGTCAGGACTAAGATTGAATTCATTTACATTTTGGATAGTATAGCTCTTATCCGATTTCAAGTTTCTGATCAAAAGGGATTGTTTTCCATCTGTATTTTGTACTCCAATAACGTAAGACCCCAAACCAGTAAAAAAATATTTGTTTATTTTTGGAAAACTTTGGCGTTGTCCAGTTTCGAGATTCAATAATTTGAGTGTGTCGGCTATCTTACAGCCGAACCATTTATTATCCTTTGTAATTGTCGCATTAGAGCCAGCTGGAAATATGTACTTATAGTTCGTTGTGCCATTTTTCAGAAATAGAGTATCCTTTTTATCTGCGTAATTCAAGGTGTATGACACCCATTTCCCGTCACTGGATAATGTTCCCGGATATATAGTACTCCATAGCTTATAATCTGCAGGTTGCAATTTTCTTTTTACCTGTGCTGAGCCCTTCACCATCATGCCTACACTCATGAAGAATATAAGCAGAATGGATATTATTTTGGTTTCTGATTCCATTTTAATTTTTTTAGTATCCGGGATTTTGAGGGAGAAGATTTCTATTTAACAGTAATTCCGATTGTGGCAGAGGCCAAAGTATATCGGTACTATTCCAGCCCATTTTACGTGTTTCAAGTACCTGATCTGCAACTCCAAAACGTTTGAGATCAAACCATCGGTGTCCCAGTTCCGTAAAAAACTCCACCTGTCTTTCTTTTAAAATTGCCTTTAACAATTCGGATTGTGTACCTGCCGACGCATCGGTCAGACCTGCTCTGTGTCTGATTTTATTCAAGTCTTCCTTTGCACCGGAAATATTACCCAAATGTGTTCTGGCTTCGGCTCTTATTAAATAGATTTCCTCTAAGCGGAATAGTATGGAATATTCTCGCGATGATCCAGTATTGTTATTTTCTTTGTATTTATTGGCAAAATACCAAGTTTCTAAACCGTCCGTTACAGTTCCTACCCAATGATCTCTGCGCAAATCTTCTGGTTCAAAGGATTCGATTAAAGAACTACTTAATCCACTAACTGGCGGCGGACCAGTAAGAAAGATGAAACTTTGGGCTTCAAATGTATTGTTTCCAGCAAATTGAGGCATCAGTTGCCATAGAGTGCCTGGGCTATCTTTAAGAAATACTTTATCTATATCTTCTTCTAACCCATATAATGATGTGTTATTAATTACCAAATTGGCTTCAGCTTCTGCAGCATTCCAATTTTCATTATATAAATTTATCCTTGCCAAAAGTGCTTCGACAACACTCTTATTTGGACGCACTCTTTCATCGCTTGAGTATTCATCAGGCATTACTAATTTTGCATTTATTAAATCTTCAATAATTAAACTGTACACTTCAGCAGGAGCTTTTTTGGCTATCGTTGTGTTTAGTCTGTAATCGGTAGTAGTTACAAACGGAATATTGCCATACAGATTTACGAGATAAAAGTGAAGATAAGCCCGAAGAAATAGTGCTTCGCCAATTAGTTGTCCTTTCTCATTTTGTGGAATGCCTGTAGATGCTGTTACTCCTTCAATTACAGCATTTGAGGCGTAAATTAAATTATAGGTATTATTCCATACTTCAGAAATGGTGCTGTTTGAAGGGAGTAAGACATTTTTGTAGAATGCCTCTTCCCGTTGTCCATCAATACCATAGTAATTTAGATCATCAGCATAATTTCCTAAAAGATTTGAAATGCCATTAAAGTTCCCTGTAACCAGCACATTATTCTGCATTTTTATGTAGATATTAGCTAAAGCTGCCTGTGCTGTTGCTTTATCTTTAAAAACATTTTCGGCTGTCAATTGCGAATTAGGAACTTCAATCTCCACAAAACTTTCGCAACTTATAAACAGTATCGGTCCGACAATACTGGCAATTAAAAAAGCCATTCTCCTTTTTGCTATATTTTTCATGTTATTATTTTTTTAGATTAAAAATTTAATTGAATGCCCATAGTCATGACCCTTAACGGAGGAAGCTTTCCAAATGATTGATTTTCAGGATCCGCACCATTAAAACGTGTTATTGTAAGCAGGTTTTGTCCTTGAAGATACAGGCGACAATTAGCCGCTTTTAGCCATGACTGTGGTAAACTATACGAGATTGAAAGATTTTTTAGCCTTATAAACGACGCATCACTAAATACTGCATCACTGTAACTATAGTAAGAATAGTATGCATTTACCGCTTCATCATTAAAGCCTGCGGTATATTTCTGCACGCCGTCTGTTTGTCCTAGTTGCCAACTGTTAAGATTTGACACTGGTTGATTGTTTCCCGCTCCTGGAACCACTCCTGAACCATTGTAATTGAAACCGAGCTGTTTTACAAACTGAAACAAGAAATCCAACTGCCAATTTTTATAAGAAAAGCTATTGTTCAGACCTCCAAAGTAGTTTGGATTTGTACTAACTATTCTTTGGCGGTCTTCTAAAGGCGTTAAAACACCATCACCATTATAATCTTTAAACTGATAAATACCTGTTTCCGGATTTATACCGGTAAATTGATAGACCAGATGAATATCAAGCGGTTCCCCAATTACGTATTGGCTGGCATAAGTTGATCCTGCCAAGTTTGGGAAGGCCAAAAGTTTATTTTTGGCGATAGCGAGATTAAGGGAAGTTGACCATTTGAACTCTTTGTTTTGAACATTTAACGAACGTAGTTCAAATTCCCAGCCTGTATTTTCAACGGTTGCATTTAAATTGGATTGTATGGATGGGAATCCAGTTGTTCCGGGTAGTGGTATTCCAACCAACTGATTGGAAGATCTATTGCGGTAATGAGCAGTTGTGATAAAAATACGGTCTTTCAGGAAACCCAGCTCTAGAGCCATTTCTAATTTCTTATTGGTCTCCCAACTAAAATCAGGGTTGTATAAGCGAGCGGGTTCAAGACCAACCGTACCTTGGTAACTGCCTCCAGACGATATATAGGTATTCATAAACTGATAGTCTCCAATTTGGTCACTTCCGGTAGTACCATAACTTCCCCTAAGTTTACCAAAACTGATGAATGAATATTTTTCAGCAATTATATTTTCTCTAGCAAAGAGCCAAGCAGCACCTATAGCTCCAAAATTAGCAAAGCGATTGCCTGGGCCAAAGCGACTTGAACCATCGCGACGACCAGTAATATTTATGAAATATTTACTGTTAAGACTATAATTTATACGGCCAAAAATGGCACTGTAACGATACAAACCATTTGTATTGTTCAGTACCTGAACATTAGCCGCTGCGGCACTATTTGTGATAAGACTATTGCTTGAAAAGCCTGATGCGTTTACTCCTAATGATGCTGATGAACTTTCTTGAAAAGTTGTTCCAGCCAATGCTTTAATGGTTCCAAAACCAAAGTCCCTCTGCCACGACAACTGTGGTTCTACGCTCCAAGACTGTTGGCCTGATTTGTTCGTATAAAAAGATGAAACGGAACTGTCTAAGCCGTAGGCTGGGTTGTAGATTGTTGAGGGTACTGTTTTAGACTCGTCAAGGCGAGTATCTGTATAACCTAGAATTGTTTTAAATTCCAGTGTAGGTACTATTTTGTAGCCAATGACGCTTCCTGCAACGAGTGTATTTGTTTTTGCAAGATATTTGGACTCCAAGAGTCTTAAAGGATTCTTCCAAGTAGAGTTTTCCCAATTTAATTCGCCGTTAACATCATATAATGCGGGAGCATTTGGAGCCAGTTGTGAAGCTTCAAGAGTCAGGTCGGTTCCCAGTAAATTATTTTTATCGAGAATATAATTTCCGGAAAGACTAATATTAAATTTATCGTTATCTGAACTATGATTTATGTTGAAATGTAAAGCGGTTTTACCATACCCAAAATCACCTGGAAATACCGTAGTTTGATTAAAATTACTTGCACGAATAATAAACTGTGTCTTGCTGTTCCCTCCGGAGACAGCAGCATCGATACTTCTGGTATATGCCGTTCCGCCAATTAGCTCTTTTTGCCAATCTGTATAACGGTTCTTGTCCCAAGTGCCATTAACGTCATACCCCCACGAAGGATATTCGGTTATTCCATCATTTGCGAAAGCTTGTTCTCTCATCCCGAGATATTGTGCCGTATTCATTAGATCGAGCGTACGAGTCACTTTGCCAGTTCCACTGTAGGTATTAATTGAAAACGCTGTCTTCCCTGATTTCCCTTTTTTGGTTGTGATGAGTACTACACCGTTGGCACCTCTTGAGCCATATATTGATGTTGCATCAGCATCCTTGAGGATTTCTATACTTTCTATATCTGACGGATTTATACTATTCAACGGGCTAATACCTGGTGCCGGGAGGATTGATCCTGAAATTAAATCATTGCCCATATTTTGTGTGGAAAACGGCATACCATCAATGATATACAATGGATTATTTGCATCGGTGCGAATACTATTTCTACCTCTTATTTCTATTTCAAAACCACCACCAGGAACACCTGTGGTCTGCGTAATATTGACACCCGCCATACGACCTTGCATTGCCGCAAGTACATTCGAAACAGGTTGTTTTTCAATTTCTTTAGCAGCTATTTTAGAAATACTACCTGTACGTTCGCTTTCTTTTACGGAATAATAACCCGCATTGACGCGAACTTCTTGTAAAGTAGTTATATCTTCCTGCAATTGTATATTGACAGTTTTACGACTGTTTATGGGAACTATTGCTGTTTTGAATCCTATAAAAGAGACCATCAAAGTATCTGTAGCAGTAGCTGTAAGTGTGTATTGTCCTTTGAAGTCGGAGCTTACGGTATTATTTCTTTTTCCTTTTATGGTAATTGTTACACCGGGTAAAGGGCTTGTACCATCAGTAATAGTACCGCTGATTTGATTTTGTTGGGGAAGCGACTGATTTTGACTGGGTTCAGACTTTATCGGCCGTGCCCTAGGTTTAAGAACGATTTGTTTGTCAAGCAACTCGAAAGTGATGTAGGTATTTTTAAACAGCTTTTCTAGAACTGACGAGACTGATTCTTTATTAGCATTTACGGAGACAATTTTTGTATAATCTATTTCGCTGTCGTTGTACATAAATTTGAATTCTGTAAGGGATTCAATTTTATTTAAAACTTTTTCTACACTCACGTTCTCAAGTTTCAAAGTAATCTTAGTCTTTTGACCAATAGATTCATTTGCTTGAAGGCATAGCGAAACTATAAATAAAAGTGACGTAAGTTTCATTTTTAGATCAAATTTGAATTGAAAAGAAGTAAACTTCTTTTCATTAAATAGTTTTTTCATATTTTTGCGTTGAATTGTGTGGTTAATACTTTTTTTAATCACTATTTATAGTCGGGAGGTGTTCGTAGCATCTTCCGATTTTTTTTGTAAAACCTTGTTTTACTAATCCCACCTAAGCGGAATCTGTATATTGATTATATTTCTTTTGGTTTTGATTTTTTTATGTCATTTCGTTTTTAGGTTTTAATTGATTAATAAAAATAATTTCCTCAGGGTAATTCTTGTGATTCACTAATAATAATCTTGTTATCTTTTATTGTATAGTTAATAGCATAGTTTTTATTAAAGGTGGTAAGAACTTGCTCAATCGTTTCTTTTTCAAAACTAGCTGTAAATAATTCATTATTTAATCTTTTGTTATTACAAACAATGTCAACATTATAATGTCTCTCTAATTTTTTTATAATATTCTTAAACGGAAGGTGCCGGAATATAATTTTACCATTGATCCAATCGGTGAACATTTCGGTATCTACTTTTGAAACAGCAATTTGTTTGTTGTTTTTTTGCCAAGCCGCTTTGAATCCTGGGTTCAATTTTACAGCTGTTTTTGAGTTGTAAACTTCATTTTCACCATAGACACTTACTAAACCTTCTACAAGTACAGTGTTAATTTGCTCATCTTCTGGGTATGAAGATATATTAAACTGAGTGCCTAAAACCCTTACATCCATATCATTGGAATTTACAATAAATGGATGTTTGGCATCTTTTGCCACTTTAAAAAAACCTTCTCCTTCTAAAAATACTTGTCGATTTTTCCCTTCAATAAAATTTACTGGATATTTTAATGAAGTACCCGCATTCAAATGAATACTTGTACCATCCGACAATTGAAGTTCAAAGCGTCTGCCATATGGTACCGTTAAAGTATTATATGTCAAGGTTTTTTGGGCAGCATCTTCCTTATTATAAATTAGTAGGTTTCCTTTTTGAGTTCCTACAATATTACCAGCTGCGTCAACTACCTCTGTAGAGCCATCTTCTTTAATAACTTTGATTGTACCATTTTCTAATTGCAGGGTTATATTTTTGGTGTCGATAATCAGTTGATCCGATGGATTGCCAAAGAAATAGTTTTTGAAAAAATAACCAGAGAACAAAACACCTATAAAAACAGATGCTGCCACATACCTCCAAATGCGCGAACGTTTTCTGCTGGTTTCTTTTTGTTTTTGGTTTGCCAATTTCAAAATAGTATTATGGATGCGGTTGGCATCCAACTCACTCAGTACTGGTTTTTCTTCCAAGAGCGCTAGCACGTCTTCTACGCTAGGTAGATCACTAGAATCATTTATTTTTTGAATATAAGCAATTACACTTTCTGTTTCATTCTTGTCACATTGGTTAAGAATGAACTTCTGGAGTAGTGCTTGGGTAAGGTTCTCTTTCTGCATCGTATTTATTACTTGTTTATATAATACCGATGAGTAGCATTTGAGTACTACTCAAAGTTTACTTTTTTTTAATCTAGGGATGCAAATATCCTAATCTGTTGATTAGTAATTGGCTTTAATTTGTTGGGTATACGCTTTTTTAGCTTTAAAAAAATGATTTTTTTTTTAAATGATAGCTTTAAAAATTTTGTTTAGACTACTCCTTGATTATTCAAGCCAACGTGAAGATAAGAGCGTAATAATAAGTGAGAGGTCACTATTTGCTTGTAAAAAGGCTCTAATAGTTCCCAATGCCTTACTCATTTGTCCTTTTACTGTGCTTACCGAGATATCTAATTCTTGGCTAATCTCTTCATAACTCTTACTTTCATTTCGGGACATTTCAAAAATGAGCTTACGTTTGGGTGGCAATTGCTCGATGGCCCGGTTTTTTATAATTTCATAATCAGCTTCCGAGATTTTATCTTCGGTAGGATTATGGAACTTTTGACTTTTATAAAACACCTCTTCTTTGAGTTTTACATCATAAGCAGCTTTGCTAATGAGATTAAAAGTTAGATTGCGGGCAATGGTAAACAGATAGGATTTGATAAATAAGTCTGGATTGAGCTTTTCGCGATGCAACCAGATTCTTAAAAATACGTCTTGGACAATTTCTTCGGCCAGCTCCTTACTCTTAAGCATGCTCTTGCTGTAAGCATATACATCATTACGATAGGTATCAAAAAGCTTTCGAAACGCTTTTTCATTACCATCAATGAGTTCTTTGATGATTAGTTTTTCATTATACTTCTCTTTTTCTGACATTAATTTAGAAATAATTTTTGTCAAAAAAGAGACTCGCGCAATGGCTTGTTTATTGATGACAAATGGATTAGCATTCTTGCGAAAAACGACTTAAATGATTGTTACAGTATTAACAATCAAGGAATAATATTAAGCAATTTTAATTTAAACGTTTGTTAATTAATTTAATAAAAATGAAAAACAAGGTTAAATATAAGGAATATTTTCATAATAATTCATGAGTTCTGTTCGTATTTAAAAAGATGTCTTCTCCCTGATTTAGTAGGTACAATCTTTTTTAATTTTTTTTCAATTTCTTACTCTTTCTATTTTCATTTGCTATTCATATTATACTTACAACAATCCTGATACAAGTTTGGGACTTTTAAAACTAGATGATATTTAATTTAATTCAATTTTAAATTCTATTTCCTGTGGTTTTAGACATCCTTTGTTTGAACAAGCCACATAAATAATTTTGCCTGTTAGTAGTTCTGGTTGCTTATAGGCAACCACTTCTTGTACAAAAACGACTACCAAGGAGTAAAAGTGAGTTTTTACCTTAGAAATTTCATCATAACCTTCTTTTAAAGCACCTATTTCTTTTGGTTTACCAATTAGACTTAGAAAGGTGTTTTCTTCAAATTTTATGACAGTAGGGAATATCCCATCTAGTGTTGATTCTTGAGGGTAAATCCACCAAGGATAGGATACGAATGCGATAATATGGATTTGATATGTATTAAAACCTGTTTTTTGGGTCTTAATTTCCCATGTTATAGGTTTTGGAGTTTTTTTTGACTTTCCAAATATTGATTTTAGTACTACTGAAATTGATTTCTGCATTGGTTTTGTTTTGCAACTTATATGGATTGATTTTTGTTTGCATTAGCATTTCTATTAATGAATTGGCAAAGTTGAACTTAAGAGCTACTCTAACAGAAGAAAGACATTTTTTATACTGCTTAAAAAAAGAACGGACAAACGATGAATGGCAACGAATGTCCGTGCATTAACTCAAAATAAAACAGATGGAGTACTAATTCAAAATAATAGCTATGAAGAAAAGTTTCAAGTTGCGGTTATTTCTTATTTGCTTATTTTGGTTTTTATTTTTACAATATCTAAAAGGAATAGCGAACCTACATTCATCATAACTACCCATCTAGTTTACCAAACTCATCGCTATTCCCTTTTCGACATGCATCAATTTCTATTTTATTGTTATTACTATTTTTTTTCTTTTTAATCTCAACCATTATGGGGGAAAACTGCTTAACCTTTATAGCACTTATTCTTGTAATAGTAATCACAATATTAAAAGTGCTTCAAATCTCCTTTCACGATATTGCTATTTTAACTTATTGTTAACTTCATTTTATATAGTTGTTATCACTAGTGTCCACTAAAAAATAAAACAAGTTCTTTGAAATTATTGTAAATCTGTATTTTAAGAGTCATTTTTGAGC
>NZ_RYDI01000032.1:0-18388 GCF_003970335.1 Flavobacterium sp. LS1P28
AGGTTTGCTAATCCATCTATTTGGAAAAATTGCAGCAGCTTTTATTAGCTTAATTTTTTAACCCTTGATTCGCATTAGTAACACTTATTCAAAATGATACTTTTCAATGACACAGAAATTTTCACATCAGGTAATGGTGGAAAAAAAGTTTTTGACCTTCCGGATACTGAACTCATGTTATATGATAATTTTTTCACCAAAGAAGAATCTGACAACTATTACACGATGCTGCTCAATGACACGCCATGGCAGGAATATACTATGGAAATTTACGATAAAACAGTTACTGTCCCAAGAATGATTTCGTGGTATGAAGACAGAGACAATTTAGGTGCTGATCTGACCAAGCCTGGCTGGACACCCGAACTGCTATCCATCAGAGAAAGAGTCGAAAAAGAAACACAGATAAAATCCAATAGTGTTTTACTAAACCTCTACCGCAATGGCAAGGATGGTGTGGCATGGCACAGCGATCGCGAACAGAATTTTGGTAAGGATGCAATTATTGCATCCGTTAGTTTCGGCGAAACCCGCATGTTCCGCTTACGCCATAAGTTCAGGAAAGATATTGCACAGGTAGAAATCCCCTTGCATCACGGTTCGTTTTTATTGATGGCAGGAACAACGAAAAGCTTTTGGCAGCATCAGGTGCCAAAAACGGCAAAAGACATACTGCCACGTATCAACCTCACTTTTAGACAGGTTAACCGTCAGTCATAACAAATTATTAATATCCACCTTGAATGAATAAGTAAATAAATTATTAATTTAGTGATACAGCTTACCTGTAGCACCTAAAATAGAAAAATGACTAATAACAACAAATTAATCAAATTTTTAGACGCACAAAATCAGGTGTACCTAAAAGCACGCTCAGAAATAAAAAAAGGAAAAAAAGAAACCCATTGGATGTGGTATATCTTTCCTCAAATTAAAGGACTCGGTTCCAGTGAGACTGCAAAACAGTATGGAATCAAAGATTTGAATGAGGCCACTGCATATTTACAGCATCCCATCCTGGGGAAGCATCTAATTGAAATTTCTGAGGAAGTATTGAATCTCAAAGAAAAAACCGTTACACAAATATTTGGGACACCTGATGATCTCAAATTACGGTCATGCATGACATTATTTACAAATGTTAAAAATACGAATACTGTATTTCAAAAGGTATTGGAAAAATATTTCAATGGATTACCTGATGAACTCACACTACAATTACTAAACTTGATAAGATCATAACCCAAAGCATATATCATGATATGAAAAATGCATTCTTCTAGTAGAGCTATTAGGTATCTATCAATAATAGATTACATATTCCCACATTCCGGAAACATTTACCACTTAATCTGACATTTTGAATGTCAGATTTTTTTTGTCTAAAAAATTAAGAAGTTTTAATGAAGTTTTCATTCGAAACGGACTAAAAGGGCAGCTAAGATAGTGACTTAAGCATTCTGCAAGCGCATAATGGCTACGTTGCACTTGCCACCCTTCGGGACTTATAGCTCTCCACATCCTTAAGCCACTTATTTCTTGCTTTCTTTTTTTCCATTTTTTCTTTTGAAAACATTTTTTGCGGAGCGGATGGTTAGAGAGAAAGTAAATAATAGTAATCCTTAAAAATTTAAATTATGGAAATCACAGGGCGTTTAACAGCAAATTCAATCGTTCACAAAGTGAGCAACGACAAACAAGTGGTCAATTTCAGCATTGCCATCAATGACAATTACAAGCCAAAAGGCAGTACCGAACTAAAGGAAGTAGTGACCTATATTAATTGCTCTTACTGGCTCAATGTAAAGACAGCCGAGTGGCTTAAAAAAGGAACATTGGTGCAATTGTACGGGCGTATTGGATTGAATGTGTATAGCAACCACGAAGCTAAACCAATGGGTAGTCTTACGTTTCACACCAATAATATTAAAATTTTGGCTTTTGCAAAAAAAGCAGAGCAGACAGAAAACGGTGTAACACCGTCAGTAGTACAGGCAAAGAAATCGGAAACGGTAGACGACCTACCTTTTTAATCAAACAATACACTAATCATTTAAAAGTTAACATCATGGCACACAATATAAATTACAACGAGCAAACAGAGAAACACAGTTTTTTCAGCGTAAAGGAAAAAGCGTGGCACAATTTAGGGCAAATCATACAGGACTATCCAACAAGTGCAGAAGCAATTGGGCACGCAGGGTTGGATTACGAAGTAGAAAAACGTAAACTCTTTACACCTTGCTTACAGGAAATCAGTTTGGACGGCGAAACCATCCAGAATCAAATCGAAGTACCTAATTACTTTAGTACTATACGCACGGACAACAATACGGTATTGGGTGTGGTGGGCAAAGACTATCAAATCGTACAAAACAGAGATGCCTTTTCTTTTTTCGACAGCATAGTAGGCGGTGACGGAATTCTATATGAAACTGCAGGAGCTTTGGGCAAGGGAGAACGCATCTTTATAACCGCAAAATTACCTGATTACATTCGGATAGGTAATGACGATTTGATTGAGAAATATCTTTTCCTTACGACTTCACACGACGGAAGCGGAAGCATAACAGCTGCATTCACGCCCATACGCATCGTATGTGCCAATACCCCTTAATGCAGCAATAAACAATAAAACCAATACCGTGCGTATTCGACATACTTCCAATGCCAAACAGCGTTTGGAACAGGCTCACAAAGTTATGGGGATATCCGACATGTTATCGGCACAGATGGAAACCATTTTCAATCATTGGATAAAAGTAACCATTACGGACAACGAGGTAAAAAAACTGATACAGTCTGCTCTAGTTCCCAATAAGGAAGTATTGAAATCCATACAGGAGGGTAGGGAAGAGGAACTCTCAACCTGTTTTACCAATATGGTAGACAGTGCCTATGAATATGCTATGAGCGACCCGACACAATTGATGGATACCACAAAAGGAACGGTATTCGGAGCGTACAATGCCGTAACTGGGTATTTTCAAAATGTTAGAAATTACAGTTCCGACGATTTAGCAGATAGTTCTCTAACCGACAAAGAACTACTCAACCAATTTAAAGCCATCGAAAAAATGCAGGAAAATGATAAATCTGTAATTAAAATTTTGATTGATGCCTTTATTACTAAAAAGAAAATTCAGCAGTTAGCACAGTAAAAAACACTTGTATAAAACCAAAAGCCACTCCGGAAGTGGCTTTTTTTATTGATTTTACTTGTGTTCACGAGCGGGACGCTTGCGCCAGCTGGGGTCCTTTTTAAGTTTTTATATTTCAACACACTTACTTGAATATTTGTAAAATCTCTTTTCTAAAAAACACAAAAAAGAGAATTACACCAACTCCAATTTTTATAAAAGCGTCTTCATTGTATATTTTTTGACTGGTAAAATACACACTAATAAAATACTCCGCTATAAAAATAATCATGATTAACAATCCAAAAAAAACTCCATTTTTTACTTTTTCAAAAATAATTTTGAAAGGATAAGCAAACAAAATTACTTCTATTATTGGTAAAAATAGGATCAAAAACAGATACAGAAATAGGTTTTCAAGATTTTTTATATTACTTATATCCAATACTTTGTAGCTATTGCTTTTCATCATTTCGACTAAATAAAAGCAAAAATTGCTAATAAAAATATACAATATTATTTTAGTTAATTTCATGATTTTAATGAGAATATCTGTCGTAAAAAACGGCTGGTTTATAAGAATAATTGTAAATCGTATTTCCACCAGTTCCCGAGGATGTAGCAGGTGTTTTTCCAATACTCGGCAAACTATGTGTACCCGTGAATGATGGTTGAGTATAATTCATTAATTGGTTGCCATTTACTGAAAGAGTAGCTGACGGAAATATATCAGTTGATGCTTTGACAGATAAATTACCACCGAAGTAATTGAGGTTTAACTTTTGAGCAACGTTTACAATATTATTACCTGTCATATTTAGTCCAATTTCTTCCATTTTAGGAACACTTGCGTGTTGCTCAAAATTTAAATTTATGCCTGATTTTGAACTACTTAAACTGAATTTATTTTGACCTTCTCCAAGACCTGGATAATAATCCCGCCCTTGAAATAAACCAAACGTTTTTCCAAGTTCTACGTTTTTGGCAGCTGAAATACTGGTTAGTTCTCCCTTACTATTCTCATTTCCTGTAACGCTAATTGTAGATGTCAATTTATTTCCTTCGGGTAAGCTACCCAACGGGCCATCATAATTACTTCCGATATAACTATTAAAGTTGAATGTTAGACCTTTCCCTAAATAAGTTTCTCCTGATTTTGTCGTAGCTTGAGAATTAGCATTATTATCCCAATAAATGCTTCCGTCTTTTCGTTGCACAAAATCATCCGGTTCCATACCTGTTGGGTCAGTAAAACGCATTGGATTATTAAAGGCGTAACTATATGCCGACCAGTTCAGCATCTTCTCCGCTAACGGATCCACATTCATCCAACGCCCAATCGCAGGGTCATAATTCCTCGCTCCATAGTCGTAAAAGTTAAGCCCCAGCTCGTCTTGCAGTTCTTTTCCGTTGTACTTATACTTTAACGCACCATTAGTAGAAGATATTGTATTACCGTAGCCAGCGTGTTTCAATCCAAAAGGGTAATAGTTATTTTCCTCTTGTATTGTTAAGCTCTTGTCGTAGCTTACACGTATGTTGCCTAGATGATCTTTGTACTGGTACACATATTTGTAAGAACTTCCAATGGATTCTACATAGCCTTCGGATGTAGGGAAAAACTCTAAAATTGTCAATGGAATAGTTCTTGCAGTTGGTGAAGTCGAACCTGTGCTCTTGTATTGAAAGCCATCTAGGTAGTAAGTATCTACAGTTGTTGTGGTTTGATTTTTTGAATTATAAGTGCGTATTGTTTTTTGTAATTTTTTTCCAATTGAATTGTAAATGTAATTAATATTTGGAAAACCAGTAGTGCCAAATGTAATTTTGGTAGGTAAGTTCAGGTGGTTGTAGGTTATGGCTGTAATGTTTTTATTGTTGTCCTTGATCATATTACCATTGGCATCATAGTCATAATCATCTACAGTATTTGAAGCACTGTCTTTAAACTCATTTATAAAACTACCATTGTTCACTTTTACATCTGTAACTTTCATCAATTGATTACTTGCCGTAGACTTATAATCATAGGCAAGATCATCAATTAAAACAGGTGTGGCGTCATTTAAACTTCCATAACGTAAAAGTGTTTTTATGTTGCCATTGGCATCATAGGTAAGCTTTTCATCATAAGCATTTACCACACTCCCTTTTTTGTACAAGGCTTCGCTCAAGCGGTTAATAGCGTCGTATTTATATCCGTAAGTTCTCAATACGTTATCAGTACTTGTAGTCCAATGGGTTTCGGCTATGTTTCCGTTATAAAGTGCACTTACCCCTTCAATTCCACTTGATAAAATATTATAATTGATCTTAAAAGCAAATAAATCTTTCGGATCAGTTCCTTGCTGCAAGGCCGCAACCTTATTGATCTCTGTCAACCATCCTCGGATGTTATAACTATAGTCTATTCTTTGGGTTTTTGCTCCTACTTCTTTTGCTTTGAGTTGTCCTAATTCGTCGTATTCATTACTAACCAGCAACTCAGCAGTTAATGTTCCAATTTGGTGGTTTTGAGTCAGCAACCTGCCTTGTGGCGAATAGGTAAAGACTTCTTTTATCATCAATTCACTATCACTAAAGAGTCTTTTATGGTAAGTAGTATTATATTCTGGCTTACCTGTAAAATCAAGCTTACTATCAATATAGGTATAGCCTCCTAAAAAGTTGCTCGTATAGCTTCGGATAGGTCTGCCTTTTAAATCATACAAGGAGTATGCCAACTCATTGGCATATTGTGTACTCGCTTGTAGTACACGTGTCCAAGAACCCGTTGGCAGGCCTTTGGGTTTTACTTTATTGTTATAATAAACGTCTTGCGTCTCAATGGTTGCAGGTATAGCTGGGGCATTAAGGTAATTGTAATCATCAAAATAAGAAACCGTCAAAACATGATACCCTGATGTTGGCCAAGCAACATTGCTATATCTAAAAGAAACACCATTGATCATAGTATCTGTGGTCGCATTTTTGGTTTCGCTAAAAGTAGTAGTGATGGCATTGTGACTATTTTGCAATGCTGTTCTATCAGCTGAGGAGACAGCTGCTTGCATCCATGCTGTAAGGACAGGGCGATTAAAGACATCGTACTTGATAATCATCCAGCCATTCGTTTGTCCAAGATCATTAAATGGCGATAAAGCAGGGCCTGTGGCTACCACTCTATCTAATTTGTCATATACAATATACTCCCATTGTTTACCAGGTAGTTTCTTTTCTACCAAACGGTTACGGTAATCGTATTTGTACTGGTAGCATAGGTTGCTTAGTGTGGTAGCATCAAAGGCTCCATTGGCCAATGGCGGGATTACATAGGTCAAATTACCATAGATGTCATAAATATAATAAGTGTCGTGGGACACTTCGGGTGCAGTAATTACACCAAGGGTATTAGTGTAATTAGAATACGTTCTTTTTAAAATTACACGTCCTTCTTTGTCTTTAAATTCTTCAGTAGTATTATTTTTTCCACTTGTCCAGTTTTCGTGTTTAGTAATGGTTTTGTAAAGTTCGTTAGGGGAGTAAAATCCATTATTGACAGTACTTACTGATAGTGTTGGAGTATAGGTATTGTTTGCAAAAGAAAGAGCAACGAGATATAATTTGACTTCACCAGCTATATTGGTCTGATACTCCATTTTTATAGTGTGATTGTTTGCCATTGCCCAATCATTTCCTGGAGCCGCTTGCTGGAGTACTCTGTTTAGAGGAGAAGCTTCAAATTGTTTCTTGCTAAAGGGGTTTGTTGTTGCCTCCAAAGCTGGATTTCCGTTGATCGCAGGATTTGGATTTCCGTAGAATGATAAAACATTTGCCTTAGCACTTGGATCAAAAGCCATATCTGTATTAGAAGATTTAAAAGGGAGATATTCTTCTACTTGTCGACCAAAATTATCGTATTCGATATGAGTAACAAGGTCTTTTCCTGAGGCAGATTGCTGATTAGCAATTTGCTGAATGGGCCTACCCAAGCCATCAAAGTAAGTGATATTTACCTGTGCCTTTTCGGGAGTAGGTGAAACAAAGGGCTCCAAAGTGGGTTTGTTATAATTTACAGTGATAATATAATTTTGGTATTGAGAGCCTCCACTTGATAGGCTATTACAATCTGTACTGGTGCCTGAGACTAAGGGGCAATTGTCTGAGTTGTTCCGAACATAGTTACCACTTGGAGCACATTGTGTTATGTAATTAGAGGGATCTCCAAGACCATCAAGATCATTGTCTGAATACCATCTTGTATTGGGGTTTAGCGTTGCATCTGCATCGTTGCAATCAGCACTATTGGTAACATAGCCCGTGGGTTGTACACTGTAGTATTTGGTATCGAATGGGGTACCAAAGGTGTCAGTATCTGCATCTCTGAAAAAAGTTTGCGGAGGGATATTGCTAATGTTGGGATTAGTATCATCGTAATCTGATTGGTTATCTACATAGCCTACCGGCTGGTAATCAGAAAAAACTGACACTTGTGGATCTCCATAGGTATCATTATCACTGTCACGATTCCATTGATAACAATAAGTACAGCCACCATCGCCCGGATCTATACCTACTGCTTGTGCAAATCCAAATAAAGTAATAAAAAGTAAGACGAAACTAAATAATATTTTTTTCATTTTTCTGGAATTAATTTTTGTAGTGATATTGGTTTTCAGAAAGGATGTTACCTAGTGCATCTTTGACGAGTTTCAATCTGTTAAATGTGTCGTATTCGTAAAAGATTGTATAGCCTTTTGGATCGGTAATGGTACTTACGCCTATAAGTGGTTTGTAGGTATAGGTCGTTACTAGGGCACTTGTCAGTTCTAAAGCATTTCTTAAATTATCTAAAGCATTGAGCAAACTAGTTTCTGAATCCGTGTTAGAAAGAGTTTGTAGATTGTCAACATATGCTGTTATTTGGCTGTAAGTGGCATTTTCTATTTTGGCGATAGGCTGGGTTTTGTTGTAGCCCCAGATTATCGTCATAGGTGTACCGCTTTCTGGGGTGTATTGCAAAAGATTTCCTTTGTTATCATATTTATTATATACTATTTTCCTATCAGATGAAGAAAAATGATCTATATCTCCGGGTCCTTTTATGGCATGATTTTCTGTAGGCAACATCAAACTACTTGTTTCCGTATTTTTATCAAATTTTGTATAAGTTTCGTATGTCTGGGTGCCATTATAAACAACTTCTGTTTTTACTTGATCAGTTATTCTAAATTGATTTATTAATTCAGGGAGATAAGTAAAATTTTGTGGATAATAGAATATTTTATCTGTTGTTTTATTGTCTGAATCATGAAAACGGACTTTGCTTAAAGTGTTATAATCATTATTGTATGTGTAACTAGTTATATTCTCTAAAAAGCCATTAGGGTAATAATCTTTTACCTTTTTTTGTATTAAATTATTTCTTCGAAAAGAAAATTGTCTAAATTCACTTATTGATCCAATAAAATTGGAAGGTGAACTACCCAATCCGTTTGAGGAGCTATAATCACAGATTATCTCATTGTTAAAGTATCTAAAAAAGTTATTGTTAGTTCCATTATAACCCCCATAATAAATTTTAGTAGTAATAGAGTCTTTTTTTGAAATTTGATAAATGGATTGGGTCTCTTTAAGTAATTGATTGGTATTGTTAAATACTTTTTCTAGTATAACGGAACCTCTTGAAAAATCGTTATCTTCAGTATGTATCTGCCCGTAGAAATTTTCCTTTTCTAGAAATATATAATTTGAAGCATTGTATGTATCAGGAAAAAATTTAATTAAAGAATTTGGTTTGGTTTCTGGATTTTCATATTCTTTGGTTATTTTTCCATTGTTAGTTTTACTAATAGTAACTTTTTTATACCCTACATTACTTCCTTTTGTCAATTCAAGTTGTGGATCTGAATATATCGTGGTATAAAAAGGGTTTGAACCACTATTGTAACAAAATTGTTCTCCGTTAAACTTTGGAACAGAAACAATGCTTCCGGTAGTTTCATTATTGTCATCAAGGTAGTTATAGAATATACTTTGAACTATATTATTATCTGTTAAATTAATTTTTTTAATTCTAAGTCCACCTCCGTTAAAAGTATAATTTTTCCATTTAAAAGAATTTAATTCATATTCAAATTCTTGTTTTCCTTTTGTGGGATATGTTACAGATTTTAATGACCAGGCACGCGTATCTGACAAAGTGGAGGACATATCTTCCCCGTTAATAACAACTGGATTTAATGCAGGCACATAAAAAGGACTATAGTAATTTTTTTCATTAGTTGTTCCAATATTTTCATTATAAAAATAAATTTTAGGTTTTTTTATTTCAACACTTAATGTAGTTAAGTTCCCTAAACCATTACTATATCCAAAGGCATCTTTTTTTCCAAAACCTATAGGGGGTAATTTGGTGTCTTCATAATAGGTAAAACTATGCTCTTCTTTAATTGATGAATTAATGTTTCCTCCAAATTTTTCTATTTTCTCTAATTTCAATCTGTTGCATTTAGAATTGTTTGCATCACAGTCAGAATTAAAATAACTATAGGTGAATAAATAAGTCCAAATAATATTATTGTTTATGTCTTTGATATAAATACTTTTCAACAATTGTTCATTTATTGTTTGTAAATAATTTGTATCAGCATAAGCAAGATTCTTTCCCTTAAGGTCAATTCTGCTATTTTCGTAATTAAATTCAATTGTAAGTTCATCTGAGCTTATTTTTTTCAATCTTTGAATAAAATATAAATTTGGTAAGCTAATATTATTGTCATCCATATATGGATAGATATAAGTGTCTCCACTGTTATCTTCAGGGGTAAATACATTCCAAGCTTTTTGAGGTATCAAGTTATTGTCAAGCATCACAATGGGGGTGTAAGTAAAATTTATTGCTTTATTTGATTTTAAAGAAGTTAAACTAGTTAAATTGTATGATGAATGAAAATCATCACTTTTGGTATACAATGTTCCTTGGGTTGAATCTCCCCCTGTAATTGCAAAAGTATGATCCCAATCATTAAATTTATACAAATAACCATTATTATTGATTTCTAGCCCTTGAGTGTCAATGTATTCTGAATGAGTCCATGGACAGTCATTTGCGTCGTATTGAGGATGCATAGCGTGTAAAGAATTATAGGAAAGTAAATAGTTATACAAATATCTTTCCCCACAAACATATCTACTACCAAAATAATCTGTTATGGTTCCATACTTTTTTGAAATATTGGGATCTGTATAGTCTCTATTTATAGTGATTTTATGTTCGTTAAAATTCTCTACTTCTGCAATAGAAAAATCTTTTTTAATAATAAATTTTGTTTTTAAATAGGGTAGATTTGTCGAGTACTCATCAGGGATATCTTCTTCATAATTTGTTGGTTCTAACAAATAACCTTTCTTTACAGAACCAATGCCATCAATACCCACATAATAAACCATTTTATTGTCTTCAATCCCTTTAATAGTTTTGTAAACTTTGCCACCAGCATTCAAGTACCACCCCAAGCCAACAGGAGAAGCCAATTCATTTACTTTTATGCCTCCCATCAAATAATCTATAGAAATAGGGATTTCAATATTATCTAATTTTATAGATGTAATAGGTAATGTAATACTTGCTTTTCCCGTATATTCATCAACTTGGCTAAAATCAATTTTCGAGAAATTATAAATTTCATTTGCTTTTACCTCTGGGGCTTGTGAATAAATTACAGTAGTAACAGATATTGAAAATAATAGAAATATTATTTTCATGGTTTTTACTATTTCTTTTTTAACTTTTTTCATTTTCTTAATTTTTTTCCTTGATATTTTAAACTTGTTGGTGTTGATTTGCATAATGGGTAGAACCTCAAAATCCACGAATGTTATTAGTAAATCTTTACTTTAACTTGACTCTCAACTTTACGAATTATGCGAATCAAGGATTAAAAAATTAAGCTAATAAAAGCGGCTACAATTTTCCAAATAGATGGATTAGCAAACCTTTGGTAGATCTAACTTTGCTTGCTTTTTGAATATCCGTTTTAACAATCAACTAATTAAATAGCGAAACTATGGGTTGTCTAACTCTTGATACTGCTGTCGCAAACAAATCATTTGCAGCTTTATCTCTGTTTTTCATTTCTTGACATTGCCCTTTACTTCCTTTGATTGGATTCATCATAATCGAATTTTTCTTTTGCTCTAATTCAGTAAAAAAATCTAGATTATTGTATATTTTATCTCCAAAAAAATTCCTGTTAGTATTCTCAGACCAAGCTTCTTTGAATACAGTTAAATCATTTACTGAGGCAGGAGTTATTTGAATTTTCTCAGGAAAAGGGATTTTATCTAAACGTCTAAAAGCCAATGCGTGTAATTTCAAACCATAATAATACAAGCTTTTAGTAGAGCAATATCCTTTGTCGGTCAGTTCTTTAGCTACTTTTGCATTTCGCTTTCCAGAACAAGTGATTATTGGCATTGAATTCAGTAAACTTTGATCAGCAAAACAGTCAGAGGGTAGAAAATCTTCAAACAACGAAGATGTAAAACGTCTAAAAGCTGCTGACAATTGCTTAAGCCGATTAGAAAAAGCAGTATATGAACCGAGTTTTGGAAACCAATCAATCAAATAATCACAAGCATATTTGTGAATTTGTTTGATGCTAAAGCATTGTTCTTCTTGAACTGTGAATAGATAAATGGTCATAATTTCTTGGTCTGTTAAATCTTGCTTATCGTTGTTGCTAAAACGTTCGCAAGTATATTTTAAATCTTTTTCAAATCTGTCGCAGATTATTGAGTAGATTTTCCGTTATAATACCCCCAATGGTCTACTGATTTTGAATTAATATTTGGTAAAAAGTTTATGTCATTATATTTAAAAAGATAAGGTGGTTTTGCTGCTTTATTGTTCTTATCTATTTCTTATATTGAGATTAAGACTAATCGATTAGATTGTTGATTAAATTCCAAATTAGAACAATCTTCAAATAGTCTTGTAGATGTGAAGTACTTATATTTAAACCTTATTTTTTTTATAGTGTCACCACTTAAATTTTTAATTATTTGACTGTACACCTCTATCAGAACTCTTTGAATTTGAATTAAATAGTTTTTTTATTAAAACTTTTTATAAATACTAAAGTGTTTCATATATTACTTAATTTCATCGTATTTATTTGTCTACTGTATTTTAGTTTGAATTCTAAAAACAGTATATTTTCTATAAGTTTAAACTTTAATTTTTATAATATTACAAAATATTTTTTACAATTTAATAAATAATTAACAAAATATTTCACATTAATAGTTTATTAATATTAAGACTAAACAATCGACGAACAACACAAAATTTGCTTTGAAACAATTTTATAAAACAAATAAAAGAGTGATTTAAAGGACAAAGAGATTGTCTCGTTTACCCAATGGCACCGCTCAACTGGAACATTGGCAAGTACATGGCCACCAATAAAACAGCTACCAAAACACCAACAAATAATATGATTAAGGGCTCTAAAACGGTAGTCATGGTTTTAGATTGTTGCACTACTTCCTGATTGTATTGTTCGCTAAGCTGTTTGAAAACATATTCGGTTTGGTTGGTTTCTTCCGCTACTTTGACCAAGGATATGATTCTATTGTCGAATAATGGATGTTCTTTCAGGCTAGCACTTAGACTATTTCCCATTAAAATACTATTTTCCACTTTTTCGAGTGCCTCTTGCAATGGCACAAAACGAATCATCTTTTTTACCATTTGGATGCTGTTTAATAACGGTACTTTTGCAGTGGTTAACAAGGCTACCGCTTGTGTGAATTGGGCTAAGTATACTTTGGTAAGAAAGGATCCAAAAATTGGAATTTTCAATATTGAATAATGGACTATTTTTCGGTATTGTGAATTGTCTTTAAACATACGACCTAAGATAAATACTATAAAAAACACTAATAAACTATAGACTCCATAGGTTTTGGTTATAGCAGAAAGCTTTACAATTATTTTGGTCAACACAGGAAGTTCCACATTGTTTTGTCTAAAAATATCCTGGAACATAGGAACTACATAACTCAACATGAATACGACCACTATAATTGCTGTTATCAACACAATGGAAGGGTAGGAGAGTGCCGCAATGATGATGCGTTTTTGCTCGTTTTTACGTTCGTAAAAGACCCCAAGCTCATGACAAACTTGTGCTGTGGTTCCGGTTTCTTCTCCAATTTGTAAGGAATAGTATTCGTATTCTGAAAACGCCTTAGAAGCAAATAAGGCCTCAGAGAAGGGTTTTCCATTAACAAGCTCATTGAGAATGGATTGAATTAATTCTTTGTCTGCTTTTTTACTCAAAGACTCCACAATTAAAGTTAGAGCTTCTTTAAAAGTAATTCCGGCTTTTAGTAAAACCGACAGTTCCTGATAGAAAGCCTGCTTTTTTTTATTATTGAAACGTTCTCCAAAAAGAACGATCTCTTTTTTTAGTAAGTCATCCAAACCAGACTGTTTGCTGTTCTGTGCCGTATTCGTTTTCTTAGTATTTTCTAATTTAAATGCCATCTTCTGAATTCATAAAAAAGGTTAGATCATTTTTCTTTGAAACAAAAATTTCATAATCGGGAATTTCGGTCTTTGCTGAAATGGACAGCGCATCAAGCTCACCATTCTTTACTTCTTTTCCTTTGAAAAATAATTTATTTACCACTAATTTTAGTTTTATGGTATCCTTGTTTCTAAGGATGTATTTTTCCTGAAAGGAATATACTACTGTATCCATTTCAGACTCCAAAAGAAGGCTGTTTTCTTTTTCACTGAATTGAATTTTATTCCTTTCGTTAAAATCCTGCCATAATCGTTGTTCGAAAAGTGCCAAACCGCTTGTTTTTTCAAAATTTGTTTGAATAGCATGAATTTGTTTCTGAACCAATCGCAAGACGCTAAAAGCCATGCCTACAACAATTACGGTTATGATCATCACCACCAATAATTCTGGGAGTGTGAATGATTTTATTTTATTGTTCGACATAAATACGCTGTCTTAAAATTTGCTTTTTGGTATTCTCCTTAATGGCTAAAATAGTTAGCTCCTCATTTGCATCTACTTTGTTTGTTGTAATTGTAATATCCCAGTCTTCACACTTTTCCTGATATGGCAATTTGACCAATCCATTTTGGAGTTCGTATTCCAATTTGTTTAATCTATTTTCTATAGGATGTGTATTTTTGGAAAATATATTCAGTACTAGATTATTCAATACCAAACTGGCAATCATAAATATGATGATAATTAGTACCGAAGCTACAATGACTTCGACCAAGGTTGCTGATTTTATTTTTTTTAGTACAACCATTTCATAATTGTTTTTGGTGCTGCCTCGAACACTATTCCTCCAAAAACAGTTGGAATATTTTCATTTTCAATCGTTCCGTTATAAATGTGGTTTAAAAAGATGGAACCAGACTGATTGGCAATAAATTGTTTGGTGTAAACGGACCCGGATACAGTTCCTTTTAATTCGAAATTACCATTGCAATACACTTGCCCTTTTATTCTTGCCTCTTTTTCTAACACCATTAGGGTTTGGAAATCGGGAAGTTCTTTCGTTTGAATAAAACAGACACTGCCTTTTATGATTGTCCCAGTATCGATCAAAATTTGGTTGTCGAATGGTTTGGATGATACAATGTTTGGATCATTTTTGTTGTCTTGAAACAGCACCAAAGCCGAAGGATAATTTAACGTACAGTCTTGTCCAAGAGTGATTCTTTTGGATGCTATTGCCTGAAAGTTACCAATCGTGCCTTGTTCTATTTCAATAATTGGGGCTATTAAGATTAGATCTTTCAAGCGTGCTGTTTTTTTTAT
Organism: Flavobacterium sp. LS1P28; assembly: GCF_003970335.1. Classification (NCBI taxonomy): domain Bacteria; kingdom Pseudomonadati; phylum Bacteroidota; class Flavobacteriia; order Flavobacteriales; family Flavobacteriaceae; genus Flavobacterium; species Flavobacterium sp. LS1P28. The sequence goes on from NZ_RYDI01000032.1 coordinate 14,981, forward strand.
TCGGATCAAAGTATCTGATTTGATCATGATATTTCCCGAAATTTCCTGGTTTTCCAGTATAATGGGATCTTTGGAATAGGCTCCTTTTGTTTTCTCCTTAAATGAGACAGTTATTTTTGAATTGGTCTCTAAATTAATATAGTTTTCCTGACTTATTGGTTCGTATTCTTCTAGATAAAATATGAGCACATCTATGATGTTCTTGTTCAGTTTTGGCAAAGCCGGACTACTTTTTCTTATGGTGCCATAAATGAGTTGTGAGCCATAATAACTATTTCCAGCAATATATCCTGGTTTTACTCCTTGAGTGGGTAAATAGGCATTGCCCTTAATTGTTGTATTGCCCACTACTGTTAGGGGATTTTGTGTTTCCTGTAAAAATAGGGTAGGGGATTCTTCGGAATTCAATAGTGAGCCTATAATTGCTGTTTTTACGAATTTTTTTTCCCGGAATTGGCTTATTGTAAATGCTTTTTCAAAGATTCCCCATTGAGATAAATGCACTTTAATAGTCTGATTTTCTTTTTTTACAAAATCGATGGTCAGGGTATCTGTATTAATCTCATATTGCTTTAACAGATACTCTATTCCTGTATCAGAAAGTTGAATGTTTTCGATAGCTCCTTTTGACTGCTCCTTCATGTATATAAACGTATGGGCATATAATATCAATCCACTTAAAAGCAAGGCAATGAGTACCGCTATCAAAACGGTAAATTGTAAGGCTCCTGATTTAAGTTTAAGGTTTAATTTCATTCTGCTAGCATAATGAGGTTCATATTATTTTTATATTTAACAAATACAGACTCTTTATCTCCATCCTTTAAGTATATCTCGTTTTGGGTATCTCCCTTTTTCATGAAAAAAGAGTGTCCTGTTATTACTAACATGAAAATCCTGTTTTTTCCCTTGGTATCCGATACGATTCCTTTATAAAGTATCGTTGGCCAAACAATAGGTTCCTCTTCTTTGGGTGCTTTTTCTATTTTAGAAGTACTTTTAGTTAATGAAGCCTGTTGTGGAGCATACATTTTCCCCAAGAAAGGATCTCTATAATTTACAGTTACTGAAAATATTTTTCGTTCTTTGAGTTTGAATGGTTTTATATTGAAGTTAGGTACCGCATTTAGCGTGGAATCATCTGTATTTGAAAAAGAAGAAAATTGGTACAACACTCCACCCCATATCAATAGTACTATGGGCAATAAGAAGAATATGCTTTTTTTGTTTTTCATGTTTCTTTATTTACCTGACCCCAGCTCTCTCCAAAAGAGAGGGAGCCGAGAGCGGATTGAGTCATTATTTAGTTTACCGTGAAACTAAAAACCGTACTTTTATTACTTTCATTACCTGCTTTGTCAAATGACTTAACGAACCAATAGTAGATACCTAAATCAAGATTTGTTGCAAAAGGGCTGCTTGCTTCATTTTTCAGCTTTATGACTGTTAAGGCATTATCTGTATAGATGTAAATACTATCTTTTTCTGCACTTCCTGAAATTGGGGTTCTGTTCCATTGAAAACTGACCTCTTTGTTAGTGGTTGTACTTGTAGTTGCCGGACTCGACAATACGGGGGTATTTGGGATTTTGGTATCTATCAAAACCGAGTGAGAAGAATACAATGTTTGTTGTGTCCCATTAGTAGCTCTGACTCTCCAGAAATAGCTTCCTTCTAAAAAAGTGTAATTTAAAGCTGTAGCTGTCATAGTTTGGTCGCTGATTACAACGTTATTTCCATCATATACTTGAAGTTGATACGAGCTTGCTCCAATTATAGGCTGCCAAGTTAGATTTTGCAATGCTGTTTTAGTAATTAAATTGTTTGTTGGAGTATTTAAAACCACTGTATTGCTTTGAAAATCCGCATCGCTAACAATTGAAATTAATCTGCTTGAATAATTCGTATTGTAGGCACTATTTGTAGCTCTCACTCTCCATTCATAATCTCCAATCGGAAGCTGTTGAGTAAAACGGTGAGTTGTAACTAGTGTATCTAAGACAATTTGCATTGGATTCTCAAAATTGGGTTTTGCAATTTGGAGTTGGTATTTTGTTGCATCGGGTACACTTTCCCAGGTAAATGTGACTCCTGTAGAAAAGAATTGTGCTTCATTTGCCGGTGCAATTAGAGTTTGTATTTCTTCAGAAATGTCTTTTTCCAAAAGAATTTCTTCACAAGAAAAGAAGATTAAAAACGAGACGCCGGTTAGGAATTTATAGAGTGAAGATTTGTTCATTTTTTCTTTTTCTTTTTTCTTCCCTTAACTGAACCGTCACTAAAAGATTGGGAGCGAAAAAGGAATGTGTTAAAATCGATTTACATATCAAATAAGCTTTTGGATTTACTCTTTTCCTTGATTTTGGATTTTGTATTTCCTTTACAACTATTTTCTCCTTCAATCATATCTGCAATGTACCACTCCCCCTTTTCAGAAATAGCCCAACACAACTTACTCCATCTGAAGGCCACTATGGTTTCTGGATTTATAGTAATCATATCTGTTTTTTTACCCAATTTATACAATGAAAGCGTGTATTTATTGTCTTGAGGATTTATTAAATAGTAGGTGTCAGCCTGTCTTATTTTGGTGATTTCCTCCGGAGATAAATTGACTGCAACACTAGAAATGATTTTAGAATTCTGGGTGTCGAAAAGCAGTCTAAAAACGGAAGTATTGTAATCTGCATTCAATTCGCTTACGAATCCCATTACATCAAGTAATCGAATGGTGGTCAACTCCGGTTTTGTAGTTAGGCTATCTATATAGGTTAATTTCGATTGATTTTGATTGAATTTTGTCTTAGCTTTATAAAAATGGTTTAGTCTTTTATTAAAAGGAACTACCTCAATAGAAAGCCGGATATTATTTTCCAACTTTGGCAAGGTTCTCACTTTAAAATCGTTTTGCAAACCGAATAGTGATTTTGATTGCCCAATGCTTCCTAATTCTGGACTTGCAGACGATACCTTATATCTGTCATTTTTAATTTTGGTGGATTGGCAGGCTGAAAAAACGACCAAAAGTACTATAAAAAAGCTGTTTTTCATTATATATAATTTGTAGTAAAAGTAATTTTGTCCAAGATGTATGATTGCATGTATAGCGATGTAAAAATAAACATTTTGTCAAATAAATAGTATAAAATTTAAATTGATTTGTAGATTGTCAACAAATAGCAATAAAAAATGAAGCTCTCTCTCTCTCTCTCTCTCTCTCTCTCCAATTCCTGAACGAACGGGATTCATATGAATATAATCTAACTTCGACCACATAAATGTATTGGTGAAGATTTCTTCCGCATGATTACCGTATTGCCAGAATTGATATTTTGGATATGCAAATAAAAACTGCACATTAAGTTAAGCTACATTTTTGTAATTAATTTGATTGTTAAATTCTTCAAT
>NZ_RYDI01000033.1:0-18218 GCF_003970335.1 Flavobacterium sp. LS1P28
AAATCAGATTACAATAATGTCAATGAACATAATACTAACCAGCTGGTTTTCAACTTATTTTAAGTGGACACTAGTGAGTTGTTATTTATAAAAACAAACGAAAGGCTATTAAGTACTACTACATTTTTATTTTATTTTTTAAATTGTCCTTCTTTTTTAACTTAACACTTTATTCAGAGTAGGCCTAGCCTGGGATTTGGCACTGCAACAAGCATTATTTTATTTTATTTTATTTTATTTTTGTTGCCTTTACTGAATAAAGAATAAGAACAATCTTAAAAATTGTTACCTATAGTTGTCCTGCTAATGAGATCCTGAGCACTAATGGGAATTGATACGCCATGAAAAGTGGCAAATCAATGGAACCTGTGTTGAGCGGAACGAGGTAGTTTAAATCCTGTATATTTACTTCCTAATTAATAAAATAAAGGTCGTTTGGAAGATTTATTGAATATTGTATTCTTGTAATTTTATTAAAAAATTCAGTCACAATCGAACATTTTAGTATAATATGGAAACAAATGGCTAATCAATCTGAAAGACAACTTGGAGCCCTTTTAATTATTTGTTTACAGGAAGGAATGGCTAATAGATTAGAAGCGCAACGATCAACATTTAGAAATAAAGTTATACATAAAGGCTATATTCCATCATCAAAAGAGGTAATAGACTACGGCCAATATGTTTTGACATTTATCCAAACCACTCTCAAAGAACTAAATGAAACAAGCAATGAATATTTGCAAAAAGTAATGCAGATTCATTTAACAAAAAATGGAGACAAACTTCCTGAAAATGTACATTTAGCTGGTGTATCTATGTCTACAATTATTAGCTAGCGGAGTGTCGACGCTAAAGACTATGGAAATATTACTTTATTAGATGCGCTTGCCTGTGTTAAGGGAAATGGATTTTATAAACATTTTTATAGAAAGAAAATTTAATGTAAAAAAAACTACGCACAAAAGCTAGAGTTTCGTTGCGTGCGCAGCACGAACAATGAAACCCGGGTTGAACGGAACTGGAGGTGGTTTAAAAAGGAGGATAATTGTAGTTTAAATCAATATATTTACTTTCTGAATAATAAAATAAAGGTGGTCTGGAGGTTTTTAGACGAACTGACGTTGTAGGCAAGGCTAGGATCCCTAGTTTCTACAACAAACGTGATTTCTTCACGGAAAATACTAAAAAAAACATAACATTTATTGTTTTTTAAAAATTTAACTCTATTTTTGTGTGAGTTTTTCACGTTAAAATAAAAATACAATGCTAATTAGATTTGTTGCTAAGAATATATTCTCATTTAAAGATGAGACAGAATTTAATCTGTTCCCAAATAAGACACAGAGATTACAGCACCACAAAGTAACTATTGGAGATTTTGAATTTTTAAGGTTTAGTGCAATCTATGGAGCAAATGGCTCAGGAAAATCAAATTTAATAAAATCAATCTCCCTTTTAGAAACAATTGTAGAGGAAGGCAAACTTCCTTCAGACATTGAAGATTTGAAATTCAAGTTGGACGAAGAAAATTCAAAGTTGCCAGTTTCTATTGGTGTTGAGTTTATTGCTAATGGAAATGCATATTTCTATACAATCACATTTGAGGATGGAAAAATTCTAAATGAATATTTAGCACTTAGCTATAAAAACAATGACGAATTAATTTTTGATAGAAATATTAACAACGACATTCAAAGTATTGAATTCTTTAAAGACTATTACAAATCCGAGAAGGAGAAATTATTTGCAGAAGTTCTAGCAGAAAAGTTAGTTCAGCCTAATGAGCTTTTAATAACTTTCTTAAGTAAAAAATATCCGGAAGATTTCAAGTCAGTCAAGACAGCATACAATTGGTTCGATGAAACATTAGTAATTATTAAGCCAGACGCTAAACCAGGTGGTATCGCACATATTTTAGATAAAGATACCTCAACAATGGATTTTGCAAACAAGTTTATCCCAAGCTTGAATACGGGTATTTCTAAAATTGAAATCGAAAAAAAGAAATTTGAAGAATTTTTTGGAAAAGAAGATTTGAAACTAAGAAAACGAATTATTGATGATATAAAGAGTGAGCCCAATAAATTATCATTACTTACGCATAGCGAAACAGGTGAAGAAGTTGCATTGGTTTATGAAAACGATGAGATAATTGCAAAACGAATAATTACTAAACACATAAATTCTGAAGGAAAGAACATTGAGTTTAATATTGGGCAAGAATCAGATGGAACTAAAAGACTAATAGATTACATTCCTGCATTTCAAGAAATCATAAGTAATGATAAAGTTTATGTTATTGATGAAATAGAGAGAAGTATTCATCCGATGACAATAAAAGAAATTGTAACTAAACTTACTTTAGATGAACAAGTTAAAGGTCAACTTATTTTTTCAACTCACGAATCAAACTTACTTGACCAAAATATTTTAAGACCTGATGAGATTTGGTTTGCACAGAAAGATTTAGAAGGTTCAAGTAAAATCTACTCATTAAGTGACTTTAAAATTCACAACACTATTGATATTGAAAATGGGTATCTGAAAGGTAGATTTGGTGGAATTCCTTTTTTAGGAAATTTAAAAGACTTGAATTGGTAAACTATGAAGTATTTAAGTCGAAATAAGATATACGAAAAAGTTGAGTCTTTTAAAAATGCAAAAAAGGTTTACTTATTTTGCGAAGGAGATAAAGAGGTTAATTACTTTAAATTTTTTCAAGGTTTTGCATCAAATATTGATATTATTCCCATTCCAAACGATAACGGCAAATCAGATCCTATCAAGTTAAAAGAAAATTCAGAAATACTTTTTCACGGAAATGAATCTGTTAGCCCAAAATTCACACTTTCAATAGAATTAGAAGATGAGATTTGGTTTATAATTGATACCGACAGATGGAATGAAGGGGATAAAATAAATATACTAAAAACATACATAGAAGAAAGAAATAAAGATAATAAAGTATGGTTTTTGGTTCAAAGTAATCCGTCTTTTGAACTTTGGCTTTACTATCATTTTCACTCCGAGAAACCCCAACTTACAGAGACCTCCAAATTTGCTAGTTTTAAAGAATATGTCGACTCGAAAATTAAAGGTGGGTTTGACAATAGAGGTATGCCTTTGGAAATTCAAAAAGCAACTTTAATAGCAGAAGAAAACTTTGAAATTTTAAATGGACAACCAGAATTGTATTCGACAGAAGTATTTAACCTTGCAAAGCAAATAATTAGATTTACTAAACCTCAATTAGACCAATGCCTTGATGACAGGAAGAAAAGCCCAGCCGGTAACAGCTAGGGATTCGTTGCGTGCGTAGCACGAACAATGAAACCCGGGTTGAACGGAACTGCCAGTTGTTTTAAAAGTAACTGTAGTTTAAATCATATATTTACTTTTTAATTAAAAAAAAGTTCATATGGAGGTTTTTGGATGGGCTGGCGTTAGTCAGAATTATATGAAAAACAGCAACGACACAATTAACGAGCGAATAGACTTTCATCATAATGAATTGATTGGACTATTTAAAATAATGGAGTTTGTTGAAAAAGAAATTCTGATTACTGAAAAGGAAAGTGTGCTTGAGCTTTTTAAAACAACAGTTAATCAGATAAAATATATTAGCTTTTTATCAGCTGCTTATCTTGATTTATTGGTTTCATTTAGTGGAATAATAAACGCTAAAACAGCGTGGGACGAAATATATTATTCAAGAAATGGTTTCTTGGCAATTTATGAAGCAATCAAAACTTACGATAATTATCAAAAAAGTTTTCGTAAATTAATTATTTCTAATTATCCCCATTTAAACGAGGAATACAATGAGTTAAATTTAGAGCTTAAAAAATTAAAAAAGGAATATTATTATGATAATAAAATATCCATTTTAAGAAACAAAGCGGCCGGTCATTATGACAAAAACTATGTAATATATTATAACCAAATCCAAAGCATTGACGTTGAAACATCAAAAAAAGCTATTGCAGGTTTTGCCAATTTTTTACAATCTGTGATAATTTTCAGCGATAAAATCATAGATGAATTACAACTAAGTTCAAAAATCAACGCCGACAAAGCGAAAGCTGAATGGGAATTGGCGCAGAATAAAAAATAGAATAACTACTGCTACCAGAAAGGGTTCGTTGCGTGCGTAGAACAAACAATGAAACCCGGGTTGAACAGAACCGGAGGTAGTTTTAAAAAAGAAATAATTTGTAGTTTAAATCATAAATGTTTACATTCTAATTAACGAATAAAGTACGCTTAAAGGTTTTTGGACGAATTGACGTTGTAGGCAATGCTACCGCAGACTGGAGAATCTAAAGTAATTTTTATATTAAACTAAAATGAACATAAACTTTTCTTCTAACTTATTTCTTTGGTTACTATTAATAACTTTACCAGAAATGGTATTTTCTCAATCGGCTGACTTTACCATTCAAGATGTAAAGTTTGAAAGTCAAGGCGCCACTCTTGCAGGCTCAATTTTAACGCCTAAAAAAACAATTGCAGCAGTTGTAATTGTTCACGGGTCTGATCCTGTAAAAAGAGAAATGGACTTCGCAATACGTCTTGCCAAAGAAGGTGTTGCTGTATTGACATATGATAAACGAGGAGTTGGAGAATCGGGCGGTGTATATGTAGGGCCATCTGTTGGTACTAATAATATTGACACTATTAATCTTAATTTATTATCTCACGATGCAAGTTCAGCAGTAAGCACATTTCGAACCTATTTGAAAGATAAAAAAATACCAATTGGATTAGTTGGCTTCAGTCAAGCAGGATGGATAATCCCAATTGCTGCAAGCAAAAATCCACAAATAGAATTTATGGTTTTATTTAGTTGCCCTACAATTACAACTCTAGAACAACTTCGATTTCAGTTTTATACTAACTGCAACAATAATTTTTGGGAAAATCATACAGAATCAGATGCTCGTGAACATACTAAAAATGACCCAGACAGGTATCAATTCGTTGCGACTGACCCAAAAATTTCTCTGAATACTCTTTCAATTCCAGGACTTTGGCTTTTTGGCGAGAAAGATATCCAAATTCCAGTAAAGTTATGTATAGAGCAACTAAATACATTCAAAGTTCAAGGTAAACCTTTCGAATATACTTTGTTTTCAACATTAGGTCACAATACTTCTTCCGGCGATATTACAGAAACTGTTGATATTTCAATTCAATGGATAAAACAGAAAGCTTTGAATATTAAGAAGTCTAAAGTATCAAAATAAAGCACTGCCTACAACAGATATGGCTTCGTTGGGCTTGAAAAGCCAACAATAAAGCGTGTATTGAACGGAAGCGGAGGTAGTTTAAGGGGTTGCGAGGATTGAGTATTGTGAAGTTTTCGTTTTACCCAGCCCCTAAAGGGAGCCGAAAATTAGGACGTAAGTAGCTGTACTTATTGCGTCTTCTAAACTTGAAAAACGAATTTGTTGACGCTAATTCCTATATTTGTTAGAAAACTAACCGAAGTTTTTTCACGGACTGACGTTGGTAGCAATAAAAACCTAAACACAATCCTATGAAGTATTCTAAAGTTTTACTTTTAATCCTTTCGCTTATTTTTTCAGTTTATGCAACTGGACAAGAAAAAACAAAAGTTCTATTATTAGGAACTTATCATTTTGGTGCAACATCTGATAAAAATAAAGTTTCAGATGATGTTTTAAACCCTAAGAAACAGGCCGAATTGAATTTACTTTTAAAAAAATTGAAAGCTTACAATCCTGAAAAAATATATGTGGAAAACCAACCCAATCGACAACAATATTGGGATAGCATTTTTGTTGCCTATCAAGATGACAAAGCGCTAAAAATAAAAAATGAAATATTTCAAATTGGAATCAAATTAGCCGAAAATCTAAAATTTAAAACTGGAGTAACCTGTGTAGATTGGCAACAAGATTCTGAAAATTCATATAATGAGAAAGCGTACGTAGAATATAGAAATAAAATTAATTTGTATCAGAATTCTTTAGAAACCCAAAAGCCTTCGGTATTTTCTATACATGACAAACAAATAGGTATCAAAATTCAAAATATAAATATTGAAATTCCAAAAATGACAATGGTTGATGCTTTTATAAAAATAAATTCTAAATCATATCTAAATAACATTTTTTATGCTAACATTACTTCTTTTTTAGATATTGATTCAAATCAAAACGGTGTTTTTTATGCTCACGATAATATGATTAGGAATACAAACATATATAAAAACATCATTCAGGATATTTTAAAAAATAATCCTAAAAAAGCTTTGGTATTATACGGAGCCGGTCATATAAGAGCATTAAAAGATTATTTGGAGTGTCATCCAAGTATTGAAATTATCGAAGTAGATCAATATCTAAATTAGTTATTGCTGCCAACAGCTAGAGTTCGTTGCGTGCGTAGCACGAACAATGAAACTCCGGTTGAACGGAACTGGAGGTAGTTTTAAAAAGCAGTTTAATTATAGTTTAAATCCTATATATATATTTACTAACTAATTAATAAAAATAAAGTTCGTTCGAAGGTTTTTAGACAAACTGACATTGGCAGAAATTTTTAAAAAAAAACTAGAGAATTCAAGAAACAAATGAAACAAAATAAATTAATTAATGAAACTCAAATAGTTAGTTTTATACTTATTGGATTAGCAATATTTGGATTTGTTATAATTTTTTTTCAATTTTTATGGAATGCTGAAAAGCCTGAAAATTTTGGTGTATTAGGTGATGCATTGGGCGGAATATTAAATCCAATAATTGCTATAGCAAGTGCGCTATTAACCTTTATTGCCTTTTACATACAGAAATTAGCAAATGATGAATTAAAAAGACAATTTTTACATACACAAAAAAACGAACATCAAGATTTACTTTTTAAAAATTATAGAGAAAGAATTTTACTAATTGCAAACGAAATCAATAACTTTAAAATTTCTTTTCACGGTGGAACATTAATTTCAGATACAAATTCGCTAAATGATAAAAGTGCAAAAAAATATAACTTTGTCGGTATTCAGGCAATAAATCTTTTTTTAGTCGAATATTTTAAAATACGAGAAAATAAATTAAGTCAAGGAAAAACTAAAATTGATATTCAGGATTCCTATCATTCAATCCACCTACATATAAATAATTTAATTGTCGCTTATTTCAATGTACATCTTGCAGTAGAACAATGTGAATTAGAAATTGATCATAAAAATGAATTGATAGAATTGTTAAGTTTTACATATTATTCGAAATTTAATTATGTTATAGAATTCTTAAGATTACAAGACTTACATCCAAAAGCAAAAGAGCAAATAGATTATATTTACGAGCATTATAAAAGAATTACAAATTAAGAACAACCATCGTCAAATATCTTGGTGTGATTAAAACTTCTGGGATTTGCTTAAAAGAACTCCTTGAACTCAAAGAGAACGATTTATCAGAACTTTTTGAAGTTTCCAATGAGTTAAATCCTGCCAATAGAGAGCAGATTCACAAAGATTTATACGGACTGTTTTATTTTAATAATCATAAGCGACTTTTGCCAGAACGAATTTTAATTGTAGTTTAAATAACATATATTTACTCGATGATTATCAAAATACAGTTTATTTGGAGGTTTTTAGATGGACTGATGTTACTGGCAATTAATCCAAAAATGATGGTAAAAATACTTGATAAAGACATTCAAAAACTATTAAAAAAATTGAATGCCTCTCACGAACCAATTTTGCTAAATGTTGAAAGCGAAACCGATTCACAAATTATGGATTGTCTTAACAATGTTAAGCGTAAAATCGAACGTGATTCGGGCAAAATGATTCTTGGCTGGCAAATTTGGAAAACTAATCTCTTAGTCGAAGCTGAATTTCATGCTGTGTGGGAAGATAAAAATTTGAATTTACATGACATCACTCCGAAGGGAATATCAATTGAAAAAATATTGTTTGTTGAAGATGAAAAACTGACATACGATGGAACGCAAAAAGATAGTATTAGAATAAATACCACAAACAATGAACTAGTTGATGATTTGATTAAGGTTTGTGAAGCAATATATCGGTTTGATAATCGTGGAGAAAGAGCATTTCTCTATGATCTCAGCAGTGTATTAAATGAAAACCAATTGAAACATAAGGTTAATTTGATTGAACTACGAGAAATAGTAAGATGCATTTTAAATTTAAATGGAAACCAAAACTCAATTTGTCCATGTCAATCTCAAAAGCCTTTTATTGATTGCCATGGCAAAAATTTAGAATTAATTATTTTAAAAGATATTTAACTGCCAGAGTTTCGTTTGACTCGAAGAGCCAACAATGAAACTCGTGTTGAACGGAAGTGGAGGTAGTTTTAAAAAAGAAATAATTTGTAGTTTAATCACATATATTTACTTTCTGATTAATAAAATAAAATTCGTTTGGGGGTTTTTAGACGAACGGATGTTACCCGCAAGCTTAAACAACAACAACAACAACAACAACAACAACTAAAATGCTAAGACTGAAATTAACCATTTTTACACTCTTCATTCTGACAAATTCATTTGGACAGAAAATAGAAAAAGTATTTCTTGACAAAAATGATTCTAGCAAAAATTGTTACACAATAATTTATCCGCCAAAACTTCCTTTGACAGGATATATTTTTCTAATTCCGGGTTTTGGTGAAACAGCAGAAAATGTTTTACAACAAACTGACTTACCTAACAAATTAGCATTAAACGGAATTTTGACAATTATTCCAACCTTCCAAGACGGTGTTTTATCTTTTGGTGTAGACAGTTTAAGCCAACAAACTTTTGACAAAATTCTTAAAGATGTAACCTCTAAACACAAACTTATTGACCAAAAATTTTATGTTGGTGGATTTTCAATTGGCGGTAGTTGTGTCATTAAATATGCTGAAAACGCAGGAATTAAACCAACAGCAGTTTTTGCGATTGACCCACCACTCGACTTTGAAAGATTTTATAATTCCGCAAAAAGAGATATTCGACTTTCAAAAGACAACGAAGCCAATCAAGAGAATGTTTATATGATAGACAGAATTGAAAAAGAAACTGGTGGAAGTCCAACAACAAACCTTACCGAATATTACACTATTTCGCCTTACTCATTTTCAGACACAACCCAAAGAGCAATTAAACAATTGATAAAAATGCCTTTGAGAATTTACACAGAACCTGACATAAATTGGTGGTTGAAAGAACGTGGTGCGGACTTTACGAGTATGAATGCGACAGAATGTTCCGCAATGATTAATGAACTAAATAGACTTGGAAATCAAAGTGCAGAATTAATAACAACACAAAATAAAGGTTATAGAAAACCTGACAATAGAAGACATCCACATTCTTGGAGTATTGTGGATAATAATGAATTAATTGAATGGTTACTGAGACAGAAATAAAGCCAGCAGGTAACAGCAAGGTTTTCGTTGCGTGCGCAGCACGAACAATGAAATCTGTGTTGAACGGAATCGATTCCACGTCCGTCAACCTATGCACTTATCGTAAAAATTTTAGAGAGAATTACAAGAGGCAAACGAGCCTCTTTTTTTTTGGAGTGTTTTCTGCTTGGTTTTTTTCGTGTGTTCCTTCACTTGTGAACATAAATTCCCTTACCCATAAAATTAATTTTCATAGGAACTTGAACTTTGGCTACCGCCAAGAAACCACGCCGGTGGACCACGCTGGTCAAAAACCGCTATCCGGTGTAAATTCCTTGTTTTACAACACGGACACTTAGGCATAAAGGGCTTCTTTTCTACTTTTTCTAAAACTTTTACCTTAAGTTTTTCCTGTAAAAGTTTCAGCTTTTCACGCTTCCAAGTGCTACTCAAAAAACCGTAATGCCGGATTTTTACAAACCGTTTAGGCAAAATATGCAACGCAAAACGCCTGATGAATTCCTGATGAGTCAGTATCATTTGCTTTTTCACACCCGCCATGCGATAATCCTTGTACTCAAAAGTTGGATATTCCGGGGCAAACTGAACACCCTATTCCGGTTCAAACTGGACAGTTTTGATGATGATTTTTAGGCCTACTTTATGATCAAATCATCAGTATGGCCAATAAATCAATAGGATCAATTATGATACGAGAAATCATCAGAATGAAAGCCAATGGTCTTTCTAATAGTCAAATTTCCAAAAGTATTGAAAAATCAAGAACAACCATCGTCAAATATCTTGGTGTGATTGAAACTTCTGGGATTTGCTTAAAGGAACTCCTTGAACTCAAAGAGAACGATTTATCGGAACTTTTTGAAGTTTCCAATGAGTTAAATCCTGCCAATAGAGAGCAGATTCACAAAGATTTATACGGACTGTTTTATTTTAATAATCATAAGCGACTTTTGTCAGAACGAATTTTAATTGTAGTTTAAATAACATATATTTACTCCATGAGTAACAAAATACAGTTCGTTTAGAGGTTTTTAGACGAACTGACGTTATGTGACATTTTAGAAGAAAACCAATAGTGAAAGACTACTACTGCCTAAATTTAAAATTTAAGGATAAAAAAATATCTGATAAAATATTTCATTCGCATTTATTTGTTAATGACAAGGAAATGTATTTTCAAATAATTGATAATGATACTACTTCTCGAATTGATTCATATTTTTCAATATCAGAAAATGCTTTAGGCTTATTTGAGGGAAATTTTGAAGTTATTGATACCGAAATTTCAATTATGTTTGACCAAAGTCGAATTTTTAAAGTCGTCTCTTTTCAAAATGATGATAAAAATCAATACTTTACGATTTATGTCAGCAAAATATGTCTTATTCATAAAAATCTCCATAATGAATTTGTAAATGAAGGTGTCGCTTATTTAAACAACAATGGATTAAGTGTTACAAATCTTTTTTATTCTTTTTTTACTAACTTTAAAAATAAGAATACATTCTCAATATCACGAATGAATGGAATGCACGATTTTTATAAAATTGACAATATAAAATTTAGATCAGAACTTGAGTTCAAAAATAATGAAAAAAGAGGAAGTAAAAAGTTAACAATAAAGAAGATACCAACGATAAAGTTTAATTTTGAAGAAATTGAATTTGAAGAAATTAAAAATAGAATTCAGTTAATTTGTAATTTCTTATCCTTTTGTTTCAGCGTAAGAATAATTGTTGAAAAAATTGTTTTTAGAACCGAAGATGAAATTTTCATTTTTAGAGACACTGAACCAAACAATAAAACTTACATATCTGAATTGACAAATAACTTTAGATTTCTAAAAGAAAATTTTACTATTGACAAAATATTAAAAACTGATTGGTTTAGTAATTATAAAACAAATGAGATATCTCTAACAAAGGCTATAGATAATTTTTTACACGCTAGAGAAGTTAGTCTAGGAGCTTCTTTTCTATTACTTTTTAATATTATCGAAATATTTAATATAAATAAGAATCAAGAAAAATTCAACTTTAATATTAGCAAAGATGAAATGACAAAAGAGATTGTTTCTCATTTCAAGCAATATTTAACAGATAAAAATGATGAAATTGAGTTTGAAAAAAAACTTGAAGGTGTATTCAATAAAATAGAATATAAACCTTTTAAAAGCCCTCTGGAAGAAACCTTAAAAACAAATAATATTGACCCAACAAAATTTGGTTTTACACTCAATAAATTAAAGAGAACAAGAGATAGCATAACACACGGTAGCCTGAGTTCAATCAAGGAAGAAGATCTGAAACTACAAATCTATTGTATACGAAAAATTGCAATTTGCTTAATTCTGTCTAAATTTGGATTGAAAGATGACCTACATAAAAACGTCACATAATCGAGTAGACGGCTCCGCCAGAAACTGACGGAGTGCGCCTCTCACACCACCGTACGTACGGGTCTCGTATACGGCGGTTCGCAAAGTGATGGGTTGAGTCCATGTAAATCTCCAACATTGATTGATAGCCTTTCTTCTTAAGTCGCAGTAGGGTAATTGTAGTGGTTAGAATCGGACTCTGGCCGATTCGCCAGCCTCCTTTTACTCACGCTTTGGTATTGTATTTTTGGTATTCGTGAATGCGGAGCATTTCTGGTTCTGCTCCAAGCATAAGCATGGTCTTTGTCAATCCCTAATCGCATCAGGTTTTTCCTTTTGCGCTCGGCCTTTTTCCAGTCCGTCCAAATGCAGTAGCGCAGACGGTTGCGCAACCAACCATCAATATCTCGTAATTTTCCTTGAATACTCGTTCCCCGAAAATAGTTTAACCATCCTCGTTGAATTTGCTTCGCCAGTTCGCCTTTCAGGCTCGGGTCGTTGATTTTACGGATTCGTTCCTCGAAACTTTTGGGTGCGGTTTTGCGCGTCACTTCTTTTAAACTCTGCTTGAGTTTTGCCCAAGCTTTATCCCCTACCGTTAACTGATATCTGCCTTTTACCCCTTTTTAATAGGTTGATGCAAACGAAAATCCTTTTTGAATTAAATAACTAACCTTAATACTACCTTGTTAACTTCAACGCATCGTTCAATCGCATGGCCACGTTATCCCAATTGATGATATTAAATAAGGCATCCACAAAATCGGTCCGTTTGTTTTTGTATTTTAAATAATAGGCGTGTTCCCAAACATCAATAACTAATAAAGGAATGGCACCCCATTGTGTTAGTTTTTCGTGGTTTTCGCATTGTAAAATTACCAAACTATCGCTGTATGGTTGATATGCTAAAATTCCCCAACCATTTCCATCAACATTTTTTGAGGTAGCAGCAATTAAGATTTTAAGTTTATCGAAACTTCCGAAATTTTTCTCTATTCGCTTTAGTAAATCGCCTTGTGGCGAGGTATTTTTATTAGTTAGGTTTGTCCAAAATATGGAATGTAAAATATGTGATGAAAAATGATGGGATAATTTTTTTGTCCAAAAATCAATGGTTTCCAAATTATTTTCGGCCAATGCTTTTTTTATCATTTGCAAATCTTTGTTTGCCCCTTTTACTGCACCACCATGATGAAAAGCATAATGCAAATGCAAGGTCTCTGAATCCATATAGGGTTCTAAAAAACTTTCACTATACGGAAGTGTTTGTTGAATATAATTGCCGTTTGCATCAACCAATTTATCAATTGAATTATCAGCTAAATTTGTGGCAAATGCATTATTTGTTGGAAGAATTAGCGAAGCTGCACCTAATAAAGTGCTCGATTTTAAAAACTCTTTTCTGTTCATAGTATTAATTTTATAATGATACCTCATACTGCTGGAACAGCAATAATAGATGGTTCTTGAATTTTCTTAATATAAAGTAAAGCAAAAATTGTTGCAATAGCTATTAGTACCGTAGGAATATCTAAAATACTTCTTGTTGCGATTATAATAACTGCACCTACCAAAGCTCCAATAACCGTCGCAGTAACACCTTCTACAAAGGCTTTAATTGATTGATTTTGTGCAATTTTCTTTAGGTCTTTACCTGAGAGGGAAGATTTATGAGTTTAGGAGGAATTATGATAAAAATGATAGTTGGAAGAGTAAGGGGAAGAGGTAGAAAGATGCTGAGAGATGTCTTTTTCTTGACATTTATTTTCTGATAATGAGGAAAACCATAAAGTATTGTGAAAATGGTTTTGTATGTTTGAGAATTAATACTCTTTTTTTTGATTAAAAAGCTGAGTATGTAGATAAGTTAGGTGATATTATACCTCAGAATTCCGTAAAAAAATAAATGAATACTGGAACAAGTTCTGTTCTGAAAAAAAATGTTATATATTTGTATAACTTTATTAATCAAAAATAATATTATTATGGGAGGAGATGCTTAATTAATAGAAAATATTGTAATATTGGGATGAAAATTATCCTAATATTATGAGTATATTTAAAAGCATATTTACAACAATTGTAAATATTTTCTCGAAGCAATTTTACTTCCTTGCTTCTATTGCTTCCTTTTTAGGTCTTTTTATAGTATTCGTTAAAGAGAGTTGGGCTGTCTATGTCGCACTTTCTTTTTTCTGCTTAATCTTAATTACATTCACTTCATATTTAGTATATGCTTTATTTAAAATATTAGAAATAAGAGGAACAGACCACGAAAACAGATCAAGTTTTGTTAAATATGAAACTTTAGATGGTAATATAATAACTTACGAAACTTATAAACTAATCCAATCCAAAAAACCTATTCTGACAGAAATGGAATATAGTTTTAAATGGACAGGAACGCATTTGCCTAAAATCACATCTGATTTACAAGATGTTGTAAATATAGTAGATGAACAAGATGTGACAAAATACGATAAAGCTTTATTAAAATTTAGAAAACCAATATATTACAACCAAAACTGTGTAGTCCATTTTAAAGCTGAACTTGATGATGTCGATAAAAAATCATTGCCTCACGTGGAAACTAGAGTGTTAAATGAGATAGACATTGTACATTATAGAATAATACTTAAGCATAAACCGTTGGAATACAATCAGAATGCAATTTTACAAAAATGCAAGATTAATTCAAATGTGAGTTCAAGTTTCGAAAAAATAAGAGAAATTCCGTTCGACACGTTAACCAAAAGTTATGAATATCATTTACTCAATCCCGAAATTGGTTACTATTATAGAATAAGCTGGGAGAGATAGCCAAAAATAATATCAAACATTTAAATGAAATTGCTAAAATTTTCAATTGTTCTCCAAAAGATTTCTAGCCAGATAAGGCGTTGTGAAAACTATTATCATAGATATAAAATAGATGCTTAGGCATCTTTTTCTGTCTTATAGCGGTAAGTAGTACTTGTCAATTCGGGATTAAAGCTTATCAAAAACGGAGTTTTTGAATTCATGCTAAAAGAGGAACTCTGTATAGGTTCTATATCTGAGGTATGGAATGGTATGAAATAATAACGCTAATTGTGGCTTGGTTTTTAGGCCTTTACCTGAGAGGGAAGTTTTATGAGTTTTGGAGGGGATATAATAAAAACGTTAGCTGGAAGGGATAGAAAGATCCTGATGAGGTGTCTTTTTTTTGTTTATGGACGTATTAAATCTGGAAAAAGCTATATAATTCAAACCAAATATCACTAAAAGTGGGTATTGTATTAATAATTTTAAAAGCTTTTATTTACAGCCATAGAAATATTGCTTGAGTTATGGTAAAACTTTAAATAAGGTGTTACTTCTTGATGTTATATACTAGTTGTACCTCATTATATACGAACCGGCCATAAAACAAGAGCTAAAAATGGAAATGACTTGGAACAATTGTTTCTCTCCAAAAAGATTTGGAATGCAGAAAGGACAAGACGATATAAGAACTCAATACGAAAGAGATTGGGATAGAATCATTTTTTCAAGTCCATTTCGAAGACTTCAAAATAAAACGCAAGTATTTCCACTTCCCGAAGAAGTATTTGTTCATAATAGACTAACACATTCTTTAGAAGTTTCAAGTGTTGGAAGATCTTTAGGAAAAATAATTGGAAAGAAAATTTCAGAACTGCCACAAGTTAAAAGTGACGAGAATGCTCGGCCATTTTACAGAAACAGTCTTAAAAATGTTTTATCGTCTGCCTGTTTAGCACACGATCTAGGAAATCCTGCATTTGGTCATTCTGGTGAAGAAGCAATTTCTAAATATTTTAAGAAAAGAGACACGAAAAAACCTGAAGATATTGAATTTAAAGCTATGTTCTCAGATGCGGAATGGCAAGATTTAATTACTTTTGAAGGAAATGCAAATGCGTTAAGAGTTTTAACAATGCAACAACGTGATAGAAATAAAGGAGGCTTTAGGCTGACATATAGCACAATTGGATCAATATTAAAATATCCGTGTGAATCTCTAGCATCAGATAAAAAAATACTTCACAGAAAAAAATATGGTTATTTCAAAATCGACGAAGAAGTTTTTCTTGATATTGCTAATGAACTAAATATGATACCTGACGATATAGCATCTAGAATTGCATACAAAAGGCATCCTTTTGTATATTTAGTTGAAGCCGCTGATGATATTTCATACAACATTATAGATTTTGAAGATGCACACAGATTAGGAATATTATCTTACGAAGAAGTTAGTTCTGCATTTCTTGAAATCATTAGCCATAATCCAAAAGATAACATAGAATGGGTAACTGAACAGGCGGAAATATTAAAAGGTGACCCAAATGAATCAATAGCATATTTGAGAGCTAAATCAATTAATGCACTTATTCATAAATGTGCAGATGTGTTTTGGGATAAAAAAGAAGATATTTTAAAAGGAATTTATCAAAAAAGTTTAATAGAAGACATTCCTGAATTACAATCGGTAATGCAACGAATTGAAAAAAAATCTATTGAAAAAATCTACAATGCTAGAAAAGTAGTTGAATTAGAAATCGCTGGATTTAGAATTATGTCTGGTCTAGTTGAAGATTTTGTTTTTTCTGCTTTAACACCTGAAAATATACGAGATAAAGAACAAAAGAAAATACTTCAGTTATTGCCTAAACAATTTTCATTTGATGAATCTAGTACTCCTTATGTAAAAGTTATGCATATTATTGATTTTATTTCAGGTATGACAGACGTTTACGCACTAAAATTGTACAGAAATTTGAGAGGAATCGAAATATAAATAACAAGGTACAACCGCCATTTGAGCTAGCTGGAATTTAGTGGAATTATCGTTTCGCATTAAGTTTTCGTTAAGCCGAAAATTGAGCGGTTACGATTTTCCAGCCATCTCAAAGCAGCAAAACGTTGGCATAAATATTAAAAAAACGAAGCGTGAATAAACCAAATATAGAAGTGAAAGATCAATTCAGTTTTTTTAATGAGTTAGTTTTCGAAGAAAAAATTGTCCTAAATAAAGAAATTGTTCTAAAACCAAAAAAAAATAATGTCTTTTGGTTTGAAGGTCAATCTAACGTTCAACACAATACTATTAGTGAAGATGTTGTTTTTATGGTTGAGCAAAGCAAAAGAGATAATAAATATGGAATAAAACTTCGATGTCAAAATTTCATTAAACAACCATACTTTAGATTTGACTCTGATGGTCCTGCTCACCGAAATAAAAATCCACAAACTCCACTTGAAGAACAATCAATTAAGACTCCTCATTTCAATTCATTTGATGAAAATGGAAATTATATAGCATACCAAAATGAAACTTTAAAAAATGAAACTGAAGCGCAAATAATTGCAAATGACATAAATTTTGGAATTTCGTTATTTTGTATGGAAACAAATTCAAAGTTAATTGATAATAATTTTCCAACTGTCGCTCAACTAATTCAAGAATTAGGTTTTGAAGAAAATAATAATATTAACTTTGATAACATTAATTTTGAATAATGGAAAACGAAAAAGTAATCGAACAAATAAAGAAGTCTTTTTGTAACTTAACAAGTTTCAAAGAAAGAGATAATGCTTTAGAGATAATAACTGCATTTTCAACCATTAATAACAAATTTGTTTCAGTTTTTGTAACGATTACAAATCAAAAAATCGTAGTCACAGATAGCGGTTGGATTGATCAAAATTATTACGAAACCCCATATTTTGAAGAATCAGAAGATCTAATAAGAAGAATAATTTCTTCTTATTCTTTGAATTATAAAGTAAAATCAACTTTAGATAAAACAGGGATTGAATATTATTATAAAATCTGTAACAAAATTGAAGAAATTCCAAGTGCAGTATTTGATTTAGCAAATTTTATTGTAGGTGCTGTCAATTCATTTTGTATACAATACAAAGACGAAAAAGAGGAAAAAGAAAGAGAAACTTTCAGAAGTGATGCAAACACCTTTTTAAAGATAAACTACAATAATGATGTGAAATTGAGGCATTATTTAGATGATTATAAAAACATTAAATTTAATGCGATTATTACAAAAAAATCAAAAATAAATTTAATCACTTATGTTACTGGTTCATCTCCAAGTTATTTTGAAAATGATTTAAGAAAATCTATTGTTAATTTTGAAATCGCATTTAAATCAAAATATGAGAATTTCATTGATCAAAGAATAACAATATTTAATGACAAATCAGAAGGATATTCTCCGGAAAGGTCGTCTTCTTTGTTTCAACTCTTAAATGAAAAAACAACAAAAGAACCTATAATGTGGTCTGAAAAGGAACTTATATTAGAATACATATAAAAATACTTATGCCAATCGAGTAGACGGCTCCGCCAGAAACTGACGGAGTGCGCCTCTCACACCACCGTACGTACGGGTCTCGTATACGGC
>NZ_RYDI01000034.1:0-14483 GCF_003970335.1 Flavobacterium sp. LS1P28
TTATCAGCTTATTAAACTAATTTTTTGAAAGATATTTCTTTCTTTTTTATACTTTTTTTTCAACCCTTGATTCGCATTACTAGTTATCATGTATTCATTTTCTGCCTTGGCAAATTAATTTCATGCTCCTGAGGATATGGAGCCCGATGTGTCATGCTGATGTCTTCCCGAATATGTTCGTGGACCTTATATTGCCTGTCTGTAGTATTTGAATATCGCGGATCAGGAATGAAAGGCATCTTTGCCATTTTGGTAACAGTAACGGTAGGAAAATGGTAATCTACTTCTACAGTTCCTAGTAGTAGGTAACAACCACCACCCTGAAAAGGATATTTTTCAAGGCTGTCCGTAAAGTGCGCCGTATCGAAATATTCCCCTTCTATGTCTACCCAAGTACCAAAATACATTGTTCCTTTTTTGGTAGGCACGTGTTTGCGGGAAATCAGATAAGCGAGCATTTTTACTGTTTTTTTATGGTGTTTTACCAAATCCTTTGCCATTACATCACCCTTGTAACTGGTCTGCAACAGATCGAAAGGGGAACAGGATACTGGAAAACTTAAGAGTTCTATTTCATCAAAGGCATCTTCAAAAGGAGAGCGTTCCAATACAGGCAGTTTATACTCTTTGACAGGTTCCTGAAGCAGTAGCATGTTTCGGTTTTCGGGTTTGAAGTTTACCAAAATTAGTCTGGCAATTACGAGTAATTGGTTTTTTGTTTTGCCGGTAAAATGGAAAGCACCAATAAAAATCAGAATCTGGATTCCTTCAATTCCTATGGGGATTCGATTGATGAAATCTTCCAATGATTTGAATTCACCATGTTCCTCACGCTCCGTGACTATAGCATGTGCTATTTTAGTTTCCAAACCTTCAAGATGCATCAAGCCTAAATAGATGTCGATGCCATATACTGTAGTTTCGTATTCACTCTTATTGACACATGGATTGTGTATGGTAGCTCCAGACATTCTTGCCTCATGAACGTAGACTTCAGTACGATAAAAACCTCCCTGATTATTGATGACCGCTACCATAAATTCGACAGGATAATATACCTTCAGGTAGAGACTTTGGTAACTTTCAACGGCGTAAGATGCAGAATGCGCCTTGCAAAATGAGTATCCAGCGAAAGATTCGATTTGTCTGTATATTTCTTCACTCAGTTTTACGGGATGTCCTTTTTGCGCACAGCAGGTAAAAAAATTATCTTTCACTTTTTGCAGTGCCGCTTTTGAACGCCCTTTGCCACTCATGGCACGGCGTAGTATGTCTCCATCAGCTGCCGGAAGGCCACCGTAATGCAAGGCAATCTTGATTACATCTTCCTGATACACCATGATCCCGTATGTTTCGCCCAGCTGTTCCTTAAAAACCTCATGAAAATACTCAAACTTATCGGGATGATTATGTCGGAAAATGTATTCTTTCATCATTCCTGATTGGGCTACACCCGGACGAATAATCGATGAAGCTGCTACAAGTGTTTTGTAATTATCGCATTTAAGTCGGCGAAGCAGTCCACGCATGGCAGGACTTTCGATATAAAAGCAGCCGATGGTTTTTCCTCGTCCCAAAAAGGTATTTGCAAGAGCCTCATCCTTGGATAGAGCCGTATTGCGAATATCTACTTTAATGCCACGGTTCTTTTGAATCAGCTTTACGCTATCATCAATATGCCCAATACCACGCTGGCTTAAAATATCGAATTTTTCAAAACCAATATCCTCTGCAATATGCATATCGAAAAGTACAATAGGAAACCCTTTTGGAGGCATCTCCAGCACCGTGTAGTTGGTAATGGGTTCCTCTGAAATCAATATGCCACAGGAATGCATACTTCTCTGATTTGGGTATTTTTCGAGCATCATTCCGTATTCCTGTACATACTTTACTATTGAATTTTTATCATGTAAAGCCATTGGTTTTTTAGCCAGCATATCCAATTCTTCCTTTGGTAAGCCAAATACTTTTCCGACTTCCCTGAATATTGAGCGGTATTTGAATTCTACGTTAGTCCCGCAAAAAGCTACATGATCAGCTCCGTAGCGATTGAAAATATATTCGAGTATGATGTCGCGTTCTTTCCAGGACCAGTCAATATCAAAATCCGGTGGACTTTTACGGTTCACATTCAGGAAGCGCTCAAAATATAAATCCAATTCTATTGGGCAAATGTCAGTAATACCAAGGCAATAACTCACGATGCTATTTGCGCCGCTCCCACGACCGATATGTAAAAATCCCCTGCTGTTACTGTAGCGAATAATATCCCAGGTTATTAAAAAATAGCCACTGAATTCCAATTCATCAATCACTTTTAATTCTTTTTCCACTCTGGCTTTTGCCTGAGGGTTATTGTCGCCGTATCTCCAAACAAGGCCTTGGTGTGCAAGGCTCGTAAGTAATGCCATATCACTCTTCCTGCCGTTGGTATAATACTTTTTATTTTTTGGGGTTTTGAAATCGAATTCGAAATTGCATTCCTGAATTATTTTTTCGGTATTCGCTACTATCTCTGGGTACTCGTTATATTTTACCAGTAGTTCGTCCAAAGGTTGCATCACTTCAGAAGTTTTACAGTAATCCTCTTCAGTAAGTTTGGATAAAATGACATTCGTATCGATAGCACGCAGGATTTTGTGCAGATTGAATTCTTTTTTTGTGCGGAATGTTACCGGTTGGAGGATGATCATTTTGCGCTGTTTATTTTTCCATTCCTGTAGGTATAATTTTGGGAGCTGTTCAGGACGAATGCCGATGTATTCGTTTTTATTTAAAACTGCTGGTGCATTTTCAAATGAATAAATTATAAAAACATCACTAAATTCAGGTGCTTCCAAAGGCAAAGTTGTATCCTCAAAATTATGTTTGGTAAGAAATCGATTCATTTCTGCAAGACCTTCAGCATTTTTGGCCAGACCAATATAATGTAACTTATGATTATATCGAAATTCCATACCGACCAGTGGTTTTATCCCAAGCTTATTGCATGCTTTTATGAAATCGTAAATACCGGTTACCGTATTAATATCTGTCAATGCCATAGCTTTGACATTAGATGCAACTGCTTGTTGTACCAAGTCCATCAGCGGAATGGTACCGTAGCGTAGGGAATGAAAGGAATGACAGTTGAGGTACATTGTGAATTAGAATTTACGTTTTAAAATTTCTGCTTTGTTATTGGCCTTGAAGGTTGCGCCAGCACATCGCATTACAGCATCAAAACCATAACGGCTTTTCATTTTGTCCATGGCTTGGTATAATGACAGCATTTCTTCGGTATCTTCAAATAGGTCGATTTGATAGGTGCCTCTAACCAATCCGCTGAAACGAATTCCGATTAACCTAAGACGCATTCGACGTTGGTATACTTTATCAAATAAATCGGTAACGCTTTTTGTGAGGATGTGATCCGCAGATGTATATTGTATCCGGCATTGTTTGGTTTCCGTATCGAAATTGGCATAACGTATTTTAATGACTACTGTTGAGGTAAGCCATTCTTCTGAACGTAGTTGAAAGGCCAGTTTTTCTACCATGCCAATAAGTACAGATTTCAGTTTTTGAATATCGATCGTATCTTGTGAAAATGTATGTTCTGTCGAAATTGATTTGCGTTCCGTGTAGGGCTCCACAGGATTGTTGTCTATTCCATTGGCTTTCTTCCATATTTCGATTCCGTTTTTTCCGATCATTCGTTGCAATACCTCAGCAGGCATTTCAGAAAGTGTCTGAATTGTTCGGATACCAATTCTTGACAATAATTGAAACGTTACATCGCCCACCATGGGGATTTTTTGGATGGACAGTGGATTTAAGAATGGCTTTACCATATTCTGGGATATTTCTAGATTTCCTTTTGGTTTCCCCTCCCCTGTTGCAATTTTAGAAACGGTTTTGTTAACCGATAAAGCAAAGCTTATGGGTAAACCGGTTTCTTTGGTAACGGATTGTGCCAGTTCGTTGGTCCATTTATAACCTCCGTAAAATTTATCCATACCGCTAATGTCAAGATAGAATTCATCAATGCTTGCCTTTTCCATTATTGGCGCTTTTTCTTCAATGACTTGGGTAACAACATGTGATAATTTAGAATATAGTTCCATATCCCCTTTCATCACTTTTGCATGCGGGCAAAGCCTAAGCGCCATTTTAATTGGCATTGCTGAACGAACTCCGAACGTTCGAGCCTCATAAGAACAGGATGCCACAACACCACGGTCACCACCACCAATAATTAAAGGGATGCCTTCTATTTTTGTGTTGCCTAACCTCTCACAGGATACAAAAAACGTATCCAAATCCATATGTACAATTGCTCTTTCCATAGTCATTCCATAATTTATACAGTACAAAATTAGTACAGGTTGTAACAAAAATATTTATATTTGCTGTTACAAATTGTAACAAAATAAATATGTCTTTATTCTCCGACAACATTAGAAACCTTAGGATGAAAAAGAAGATTTCTCAGGAAAAACTCGCTGAGAGCCTTCTAATCACACGAGGGAGGTACGTAAAGTACGAGAACGGAACCTCAGAAGCACCATATGAAATACTGAAGAAAATAGCGCATTATTATCATATCAGTATTGACCTGTTGCTTTCTGTAGACGTGCGGAAAATTCCAACGGATGATTTATTGAAATTAGAAAATAACAGATTGGTACTGCCGATTACTGTTGATGCAGCCGGAGAGAATTATATTGAAGTCGTAACACAGAAAGTTAAGGCTGGCTACTTAAATGGTTATGCCGATCCGGAATATATTGAAAGTCTGCAGCAAATTTCATTGCCTTTTTTGGGACTAGGAAAGCACAGGGGTTTTCCAGTGGAAGGAGATTCTATGCCACCGCATGAAGACGGTTCCATCATTGTCGGGCGTTATATTGAAAAATTAGGTGAAGTTATGGATGGGAAGACTTATATATTTATAACCAAAAATGAGGGTATGGTGTATAAGCGATTGAATAAAAACAAGAAAAACGCACTCGTTCTTGAATCTGACAATAGTTTTTATCCTGCTTATGAAGTCAAAGCTTCGGATATTCTTGAGATTTGGGAATACGAGTGTAATATTGGACGAAATGATAAGAAGTTAGATAATAACGATTTAATTAGTTTACAGGATTTAATTATGGAAATGAGGAAAGAAATCAGGGAAATTAGTATTAAGATAAAAAAATAACCAATTCATAGATTTATGGAACAATTAGATAGCAAGGAATATTATAAAAAACTAAATCAGCCTTTTATATATTTTTTATTAAGTATTTTTAAATTACATGATATCATTGAAGCTTCATGTATTGGTCTTAAACAAGCCAAGGAGACGCCGAGAATAATGGAATATCTTCACAAAATCGAGAACTCTACATTAGATATTGAAGAATTAACTAAAGAACCCAAAAGAATAGCTGATGTTGCATGTGAAGAGATTGATGCCGGTTTTCCTTTTTTGTATTCTCAGTCTTTATTAATGATGTACGCAAATCTGGAAAATACAGTTAAGACTCTCATCATTGAATATTTTAGGAATAATAAGATGACCGATTTTGATGATGGAAAAGGTAAAAAAATAAATCTTATAGTTCAGAATACAGAAGATGTGGATGTGATAGAGTATACTTTTAAGGAGTATGAGAATAAAATCATCAAGAATAGAACGCTTGGTTATGGCATAGAGAGATTTGAAGCTCTATTGCAACCTATTGGGTTTAGCGGCGATGTAGATCTGGTGTTGGTCAAAGATATCCATGAACTTAATCAAATTAGGAATACGATTGTCCACAGAGCCTCAATAGCGGATGCTCATTTTATCGCTAAATGCCCAGATTTGGGTTACAAAATAGGAGATATGATTGCCATTGATTGTGTAGATTATGAAAAATATTATTGTGCAATTGGTAATTATGTTTTAGAGATAACAAGGAGGCTTGGCAAGGAAATGGGATGTGATATAACAAAACTAAATGAAGCAAAAATGAAATTTCCTAAAACTTATTTTAAGGCGTATGCAGTACCCAAAGACATCAGTTAATGATGAAAGTTTGATAAAATAATGTAATTATATTGGTTATTATTCTAATTTAGATTAAAATATCAAACTATATGAGTCACATTTCTTCTTTATATCTTTTTGCTAAAGAAACCGATTCCGTCGAGACAGTAAGAGGCTTCAAATTTCAAGAATTGAAAACTTTAGAAACATGGTTGTCAAATAAAATTAACGGTATTGATGAGATTATATACTGCGACTATGAAGAAGATATATTTCAGAGGGATCTTGCTACTTTTAAAGCTACATTTAAACAGCTTAAACTCTATTCTTCAAAAAACTTTTCTTTTGCCAGTACCGAGATAACAAAAGCAATAGCTCATTTTTTTATGCTTTTTGTAAAGGGAGACTATCTGCTGGATAAGATAACATTTGTCTTTGAAACAAATACATCCATTGCGGCGAAAAAAGGCGATAACGACGCTGAACTATTGAACGATTGGGCTGCAGGCCAAGATAGTCTTGATGTGGATCTTCTCCTGAGGTGTACTGCTAAGCTGAAGTCTATTCTTGATGCCTATATTGAAGAACAATACGGCAAGCTTAAAAAGGGAGAAAATGAAAACTTGGATAATATAAAACAGATATATGAAGAACTCCCAATTGAAACCTGGGAGCTTTTTGCTAAATCAATTCGCTGGAATTTTACCGGGATTTCTGCTGAGCAGGCTCTTAACAATTCTATTGCTGCTATTAAAAACTCCATTGAGGAGCTTCCATTTCCTATAACCAAGGATCAGCACGATATAGTCTTTGACAAACTCAGGGGTATTGTAAGTGATAAATCTATGGCAGTTGATCCTGAAGAAAGAAAACTTTCCAACGGTTTGATGACCCAGGCGGTTTTGGACTTAGGAAGCCGTGATGATAAATCTTATAACAAAGATTATGAGATATGGAAAGTTGTAGAAAAGATTATTGATTTCAAAATGGGGGAGTTCTATCAGGTATTATATGCAGCTAGACACTGCAGAAGAAATAAATACCTTCTCGAACATGCCCAGAAATGGAACATGCTGCTTCTTGAGTATTACAATAATGCTCAGACTCCCGCAGAAGAAAAGCGCGAGGTAATTTATGAATTGGTCTGGTCAACCCTGCGTCCTGTTGCTAATAAAAAACCGGAAAACTCATTAAAAGGGCTGGAACCGCTGGTTGAACAGTATTTTAGTGATTTTGAACAATATAAAAAACCTCAGGCTGCAGAAGATGCCTTAAATCTGATTACTGTCGTTGATGCTGTAACAAGGTTCGCCCTTATTTCGATAAATGAAGAAAAAATTACCGAATGGTACAGCCGCTTTGAAGATTTTCTGACTGATGCAAAGGAATTATATAAAGACAGAAAACATGATCTGGTAAGGGTACTGGAAATAGAATCTTTTTTCATCCTAAACCGAAATAGTCTTGAGTATGGGGATGAACAGGAGAATCTAAGGAAAGTTAAAACAAATTTTGACCGGATTATTGCCCTTCTACCTGAAGCTCCGATGTTTTCGGTATCACAGCTAGGAGAGCGTGTCAGTTTAGCTCTGCAGATGTACTTTAATATGAAAATGGAAGCAAAGGAGGTTGAAATTATTGAAGAGTTCTCCGAAGCGCTTGAACCTTTCGTATTGGCAAGGGACAGGGATAAAGATACTGCCAAAGGCTATATCATAAAAGGTGATGAGTATCTCAACTCGGTTAATTCCAAAGGTATTCTAAAAGCACTTGCTTATTTTCATAAGGCTAAAAACCTGTATTTAAATGATGATTATGCGGAGGGATATACTTTGGCACTGCTTAATATTTCACAGTTTTATTGCGCTGTAGGGATGAACATAGCGGCAAAGCATTATGCTCTTGCTGTTATCTGGTACGTCCAAAACGCGGGTGATCCCACATTATACAAAAGGATAAGTGATGCTTACGGGCTGCTTTTTCATTATGAATTCAAACAAGGTTCCTGGATAAATGCGCTGCAAAATTTTGAAACGGTGGCAGCATACCGCAATGAACTTGATCCGAGGCCTTTTGATCCTTTTGAGGACGAATCATTAATGAAGAAAATGGTCGAGGTTTCCTACATATTAGCAATTTCTCCTATAATTTCCCCTCAACTTTCGGCTTTTATCGAGTATGAAAAACAGCAGATGGGATCTTTGTACACAGACTTGCTTCATGATTTTACAGCAGGAGTTATCTCACATGCGGGTGATGAAAATTCGATAAGAAGAATTACGGAAAGCAAAGTCGACAGCCCTCCAATTAATGATATAGGGGAGTTTAGAACTTTGAGCTGGAAAGTTTTCGGCAGTGTATGGAATGTAACTTTCAGAAATGATTTTATACTAAACTCAGTTGGTGAAGAATTCTGCTCGCTTATACAGGTCTTTCTTACCGACATTGCCGTTTACGAATTGGATTTTCATCTGCTTAAAGATGAAATTAACATTGAAATTGTACTTAGCGATGTTCCCAAGCCGCCTGAGCAGATTGCAGATAATTCAAAATACAGCTGGAGAGTATACCTGCAGCTTGTTGCCTCGAACGATTCGCGAATAATAAATCGTCACTATGCTTTTATCTCTACGGTCTTAAAGATTATACTTGACGAATTGAGCCTTCTTCCTTCAGAACGATTTGAGGAGCTTTTTAAAGTTATTATGTCTAAAGATATCGGCAGTAAAGCATTACTTCTGAACGCTTATCAGTTAATGTACAGAAAAGAATTTTCCAAAGACAAGTTTAATGATTCCAAAAGAAGTCATTTCAAAAGGGAGTATCTTCCCATAACACATTTTCAGGCTAAACCATTACATTGGAATAATAACACAAGCAATTTATATAATCATGAAGAAAATATCGAAAATATAGGGTTTAGGTACTTAAAAAACCTTAAGAAGATAGCCATTACATTTGAGAAGATAAAAGATATTCCTGCTTTTATTACCAGAATAAAAGATTTGCGCGAGAAAGGATGGCTTGATTGGCAAATACTTATGGCTTTGATGAACACTATCTTTAATTATAAAGCCAATATTAAAATGTCAATTCTTCAAAGAAATTATTTATTAACGGAAGAGAATGCAATGCATTTTAGACAAATTATCACTGACTTACATAGAGAAGGTGAGAATGTTGCTAATTATATTGAGATTCCTTTACAGGAAATTATAGGAGAAAATCTTTTAATGCATTTGGAGCAAAGCAGCCTTTATGTATTAAAATCATTTGGATTAGAGAACAGATCCAGATTTCCAAATTACACAGCTGTAATGGAATTGTTAAACAATAGATTTAATTTTGCCCAGGATGACCTAACAGATAATAGCCCTTTCCAATTTTAGGAGAAACTTATAATTTCTATTTATTTGTGGGCTATTTTGGTAGTTCACAAGTGAAAATTTGAGATAGTTTTTGCTTTAATAGATGCTTATCCGGTAACTGAATTTTATATTCAGCAACCATTGTAGGAGACAGACTTCGGCTTAAAGCATATTCTACAACAGCATGATCCTGATCCTTGCATAATAATATTCCAATACTTGGGTTTTCATTTTGTTTTCTTACGTCTCGATCCATTGCTTCTAGATAAAAATTTAGCTGACCTAAATGTTCAGGTTTGAACTTATCTGATTTTAATTCAAAGGCTACCAAACATTGTAAGCCTCTGTGATAAAACACCAGATCAATATAAAAATCACTATGACCTACCTGAACTTTATATTCTTCCGCAATAAATAAAAAATCTTTGCCTAACTCTAGGATAAAATCTTTCATTTGTTTTATCAGCCCTTTCTGCAGGTCTCCTTCATTATGAGGCTCTGTAAGATTTAAAAAATCAAATACATAGCTATCCTTAAATGTATTTAAAGCCTCTGGATGAATTTCTCTCAACACTGTTGAGAGTTTTACATTGCCCAACATAGTTCGTTCATAAAGACTGGATGAAATCTGTCGATCCAATTCCCTAAAACTATAGTTTTCTTGCTTTGATAACTTAAGGTAGAACTCTTTTTCTGTTATCGTTTTGCATCTTGAAAAAATAGCAAGATTATGTGACCAGCTAATTTCTCTCAACGTTGTTGAGAGTTTTGGATAAGCACTGTATGATTCATAAAATTGCTTCATCCTCCAAAGGTTTTTATCTGAAAATCCTTTTAAATCCGATTCGTTCTTTTGTATATATTCGGCCAAATCCTTAACGACAGATTGTCCCCATTCAGAACTTTCAACCTTCTTACTAATATACTCACCGATATTCCAATAAAGCTCAATTAGCTCAGTATTAATAATTTTAAAGGCTTTGAATCGTGACTCTTTTATAAATTTCACAATGTCTAAAAACTGATTTTGCATTATTTCCATAATTTTATTTTTTTTTAATTGGTTATATAAATGAACAGGTAAATTTTTCCCTACCCAGACGAAGTTGGAAAACCGATGAGGATTATTTTTTCATAACTAAATGCGCCAGTCCAAAATCATTTAATAGTCTTTCTTTTTCAGAATAAATAATGTCCTTGATGTCCTGTTTTATTTGCAAGTAGTTGCGTTGTACCATTGCGTTATCGACTTTCCGAATAACAGGGATATCTTTATAATCATCCTGTTCGTTTTTCAGTGCTTGATGGTCATTTACAATTTCGGAATGAAATGCTTTCAATTCAATTTTACAATCGGGATCATCGGTTACCATACCTACAAATTCACCGGAACTAAGTCCGGAAATTTTGGAAGGAGGCACTGCGGATTCCAACTGTTTGGAACGACTGATCGAAGTGTCCCCGCTATTAATAGATAGGCTTTCCCTGTCCTGCATGATCTTTCCAAAACGCTCTGATAATTGTTTGGCGGTATCCCCTGTAACTTGACCGCTGACGATATTTCCAGTAATGTTCATAATCACATCGGCTTGCTCACGCCCATAGTCCTTGCGCAACTGACTGAAGTCCTGAATACCCAAACAAGTAGCTACTTTATTGCTTCTGGCAGTAGCAATCAAACTATCCATATTGTTGAGGTAAATTGTTGGAAATTCATCGAATATCAGGCTGCTTTTCTGTTTGCCTTTTTGGTTGACTAGTTTTACCAATCTGTTTACATAAAGCGATAATACAGCACCATAAATTTGTATTTTCTGTGGATTATTTCCCATGCATACAATTTTTGGTTCCTCTGGATTATTGATGTCCAATGTGAAATCATTGCCTGATAAAACATAATATAACTGAGGAGAAGAAAGCCTCGCCATTGCGATTTTTGCCGAAGCGATTTGACCTTCCAATTGGTCCATTACATTATTAAGGTAGGCATTTACAAAAGGATTAATGAGTACCTCAATTTCTTTTTCAGTTCTAAGCAAGGTAAACAAGCTATCGTAGTCTGCCTGCATCAGTTCTATAACATGGGGAAGCGTACAAAATTCGCCGTCTTTGTATTTTCTTAAATACCATATTATAGCTGAGAGAAAATTAATCGGCGATTCTACAAAAAAATCTCCCTGACGTTTGATCCATTCTTTATTTAATCCTAACAGAATAGTACGTGCAGATTCAGAAGCATCGGTAATATCACTCATGGCTGAAGGCTCTAATGGATTGCATCGGTGCGTTCGGGTCAGGTCGTCAAAATTAATAACAAAAAATTGTGGTGGTTTAGGATAAAGATGTTTGTATTTGAGCCAGGTATTATAGGTAATTTTGGAAAGGTCATCGAACTTAAAATCATAAATAAACATAGTAAAACCTTTGCGGATGTGCTGGGTAATAACATGACGTATAACGAAATATGACTTTCCAGAACCTGGAGTCCCCAGAACCATCAAAGCACGAAAGGGATTAATAATGTTTATCCAGCTGTTTCGTACCTTATCTTTTAAGTGATATCTAGCAGGAAGGTTGATGGAATATTCATTCTCTAAAAGCCTTTCTTCTTGAGGAAAGGTTTCATTTTCAGTATTAAAAATATCTTTATCGCTGAGCCTGTTTTTTATAATACGCGAGAGCAAAGTTCCACCAGAAAGCACCAAAAGAAACCCAATTGCCGTAATGCTCATATAAGCAATCGCCGCCTGTACTATTTCTATTTTCAGATATAATGAAAGATAGCTTATAAAGTAAATTAGGATACCCGTAATTATATAAGCAAAGGCCGTTTTATAATTCAGTTTTTCATCTTTACGTCCCTTGGCACCTATTAGGGAAATCATCAAAAATCCCAATGCAAAGAGTTTAGATTTATGAAAATTACTGAACAATCCTGTATGGTGAATATTGCTCATAATTTTATCACTGAACCCGCTAACGAGATGCCACTCCCGAAAGGCAACGTAGCAGTAATAATAAAAATGGATCACCAAAACAATGATGCTGATTAGTCTGGTCATGTCGAGTATCTTCCTCAATGCCTGTTCGTTTTCTCCTGTCTGCATAGCCATAATTTCAAATTTTATTGATTATTAGACTGTCCTCTTCTTTTTTTCTTTTTGCCTTTGAGTTGATACGGAACGTAATTAGCAACCTGTTCGGATTGCGTAAGCATATCTAATAATTGCCCCATTACTAAATCGGATCCAACTGATTTAGTATTCTGAAAATCATCACCAAACGAAGTTGTATTGATTTTATAATTAGGCGTTTGTGATGTAATTCCCTGTAATTTTTCACTATCTGAACTTCCCATTTTTTGTTCTACTGGGCTAATTGATTCACAACGTTCCTGAATTGCTTTAGCGCTGTATTGTTTGTCCAGCTTACTACCGTTAAAAACACATTTTGTGGTATGGTCTACATAAGTAATCCCATAAAGTAATCCTTCTGCATTTTTTCTAAAAACAGTATTGATTCCATCTTTTTCCAGTAGTTGCACCATTTCCGTAAGTGATATTTTCGTTCTTAAAAATGCCATATCAATGGCGTTTTTTACCCTTCTCATATCGGAAATTTGGCCAATCGTATTGGATGTAAATTTTCCTTCTAAAAATTTCAGGGTTGGCTTGTTGTAAAATAGACTGGCCTTTATGGGTACACCGATAGGTTTGCCATTTTCATCCAGTATCCGGTACATTAATCCTTTTGTCTTAAACATTCTTGAATTTTCATTGCCTCTGTCTGCCAAAACATTGTATTGTTGTAACACTGCATTCAGCTCCGGAAGGCTGGTATATTTATACGATGAAAGCACCTGGGCCAATACATTTGCAATAGCTTTTTTGGATTCGTTTCGCCCATAGTGAACCTTTCCTGAGATGATAGGATGTAGTTCAAAATCTTGATTATTTATGCGTACTTGCGCTTTAACAAGTCCAAAAAGTTCTTCGATCTCTTTTCGCGCTGGTTCAGATCGGTTTAGACCAATATTTTGCATGTCGATCCGCTTGCCATCCCTCTCTACATTTATGGAGACCAGATGGAGATGCGGATGCCCGGAATCGTGATGCTGGTATACCAGATAAGGTTGTTCTCCAAAACCTATTTTCTCCATATAAGTATCCGTAATAGCCATTAATTTTTCTTTCGAATGATTTTCCGAACGATGAAAATTCAATGAGATGTGCACACTGTTTCGCTTTACATTTTCATTTAATTCCAACTGTTTTAGAAAACGATTCAGTTTTATAGTACCGCTCATTTTATCCACATCAATTGAATAATTTCCAGCACCGATACACTCTGCTACGTCCTCTTTTACTTTGTTTTCATTGTAATAGAAAACCTTGTGGATAGAGTGTCCTGTTTTTATGATTGCAACCATTTTTCCGAGATTTTTTGGATGCATATCTTGATTTCTTCAACCTTGTTCAAAAGGATTTTTTTATCCTGTTCAGAACTGATAATCCAGACTTTAAATTCAGGAATTTGGTCAAGGGTATGCAGCTTTTTTACCGCTTGGTTGAAGTTGTTTCCAATAGCATTTAATTGCTTATATAGCAGCATCATTTCAAGGGTCATATCATCTAAAGACTGATTCCTGTAAGTCGTGTTTATTGGTTTATTAAATAGGTGTTTACGTATGTAGTCACTCAGCTTACGGCAAGTACTTGCTTTCCATTTACGTTCAATTTTCGCATACTCTTCGGGTGTAAATCGTAACCCAACAATGCGTGTTCTGTTTGAATTTTCTCTTTCCATTATCTCTCATTTTCATTATTATCAAACTCTTTTTATCCTTTCAGTGTCACTGCTAACGAGTCCCGAGTATAGAGCAGCAAGAATCTGTTGTTTAACAACAGGACATCTTGCCGATTGCAGGAACGTTGCAATCTTCCTGATACTTTAACTGTTTTTTAGACATTCCAGTATTTCTAAAATATTCAAAAGTCAAATTTCTCATTTATAGCCTCTTTTTATACTATGTGATATCACTAGTGTCCACTAAAAAATAAAACAAGTTCTTTGAAATTATTGTAAATCTGTATTTTAAGAGTCATTTTTGA
>NZ_RYDI01000035.1:0-5799 GCF_003970335.1 Flavobacterium sp. LS1P28
AGAAGTTCTTTAAAATACTGGCAAGTTACTTAGATCAAAAGGAAAATTTATTTTCAAAAAAAGATTTAATAAAGCTTGTGAGAATAGAAAAGGATGTTACCTTTGCACCCCGCAAAACGCGCAATGTTCGTTGACAGATTGATAAGAAAAGCAGAAGAAAGGGATATAAAAATTATCTCAAAAAAAACTTCACATTTTTCTTGTTAGTTAAAAAGAAAGTTGTACTTTTGCACCCGCTTCGAGAAACGCTATAACAAGTGTTGATAGAGGTGATAGAAATAAAAGAACACGTTCCTAGACATATTGAATTGACAGCCGTCTTGTCCAAAAGACAAGACAAAAGAATAAGAGTAATAGAATTGAGAGATTTGAAAAAACCACTAGAATTTAGTCGCATAAACAAAGAGAACAGATTTATCTGAACTCACAAATATACGATGAAGAGTTTGATCCTGGCTCAGGATGAACGCTAGCGGCAGGCTTAACACATGCAAGTCGAGGGGTATGTTTCTTCGGAGACAGAGACCGGCGCACGGGTGCGTAACGCGTATGCAATCTACCTTTCACAGAGGGATAGCCCAGAGAAATTTGGATTAATACCTCATAGTATAGTACCTTGGCATCAAGGAACTATTAAAGTCACAACGGTGAAAGATGAGCATGCGTCCCATTAGCTAGTTGGTATGGTAACGGCATACCAAGGCAACGATGGGTAGGGGTCCTGAGAGGGAGATCCCCCACACTGGTACTGAGACACGGACCAGACTCCTACGGGAGGCAGCAGTGAGGAATATTGGACAATGGGCGCAAGCCTGATCCAGCCATGCCGCGTGCAGGATGACGGTCCTATGGATTGTAAACTGCTTTTATACGAGAAGAAACCCTGCTACGTGTAGCAGCTTGACGGTATCGTAAGAATAAGGATCGGCTAACTCCGTGCCAGCAGCCGCGGTAATACGGAGGATCCAAGCGTTATCCGGAATCATTGGGTTTAAAGGGTCCGTAGGCGGTCAGATAAGTCAGTGGTGAAAGCCCATCGCTCAACGGTGGAACGGCCATTGATACTGTCTGACTTGAATTATTAGGAAGTAACTAGAATATGTAGTGTAGCGGTGAAATGCTTAGAGATTACATGGAATACCAATTGCGAAGGCAGGTTACTACTAATATATTGACGCTGATGGACGAAAGCGTGGGTAGCGAACAGGATTAGATACCCTGGTAGTCCACGCCGTAAACGATGGATACTAGCTGTTGGGAGCAATTTCAGTGGCTAAGCGAAAGTGATAAGTATCCCACCTGGGGAGTACGTTCGCAAGAATGAAACTCAAAGGAATTGACGGGGGCCCGCACAAGCGGTGGAGCATGTGGTTTAATTCGATGATACGCGAGGAACCTTACCAAGGCTTAAATGTAGATTGACCGTTTTGGAAACAGAACTTTCGCAAGACAATTTACAAGGTGCTGCATGGTTGTCGTCAGCTCGTGCCGTGAGGTGTCAGGTTAAGTCCTATAACGAGCGCAACCCCTGTTGTTAGTTGCCAGCGAGTCAAGTCGGGAACTCTAACAAGACTGCCAGTGCAAACTGCGAGGAAGGTGGGGATGACGTCAAATCATCACGGCCCTTACGCCTTGGGCTACACACGTGCTACAATGGACGGTACAGAGAGCAGCCACTGGGTGACCAGGAGCGAATCTACAAAACCGTTCTCAGTTCGGATCGGAGTCTGCAACTCGACTCCGTGAAGCTGGAATCGCTAGTAATCGGATATCAGCCATGATCCGGTGAATACGTTCCCGGGCCTTGTACACACCGCCCGTCAAGCCATGGAAGCTGGGGGTGCCTGAAGTCGGTGACCGCAAGGAGCTGCCTAGGGTAAAACTGGTAACTAGGGCTAAGTCGTAACAAGGTAGCCGTACCGGAAGGTGCGGCTGGAACACCTCCTTTCTAGAGCCTTAGTGTTAGTAGCAATACACGCTAGGGAAAGAAGACTAAATATCGAAAAGGAAACAAATATTGACATTATATTACTCTTGCTGTTAGTTCAAATAATATTACAGTCGTAAAGTTGTAAAGTCCAATGTCAAAAGTCAAGTACTTTCGACTTTAAGACCTTCGGCTTTAGACATAAGTATAAAGAGTGTCTCGTAGCTCAGCTGGTTAGAGTACTACACTGATAATGTAGGGGTCGACAGTTCGAGTCTGTCCGAGACAACTATTTAACTTAAAAAAAGAAGAAATTCTAGAGTTGAGAAATCGCGATATATCGTTATTCGTAATTCACAATTCATAATTAAAAAAGATTGGGGAATTAGCTCAGCTGGCTAGAGCGCCTGCCTTGCACGCAGGAGGTCAACGGTTCGACTCCGTTATTCTCCACAAAAAGAGTGATCAGCTTACAGTGATCAGTACTCAGTTTCGACTGAATACTAAAAACGGAACACTGAACACTACTTTAAAGTTCATTGACATATTGAGATAAGAAAATAATAAAAAGTAGAAAGCATTTTTTGCTTGTTTATTTATAGGCAAGTGAAAGAAACGGCATTCTTAATTGAATGTTGGTACAATAAGCAAAATAAGGGCGTATGGGGGATGCCTTGGCTCTCAGAGGCGATGAAGGGCGTGATAAGCTGCGAAAAGCTACGGGGATTGGCACACACGATATGATCCGTAGATACCCGAATGGGGCAACCCACTATGTTGAAGACATAGTACACCGATAGGTGGGCAAACCCGCTGAACTGAAACATCTAAGTAGGCGGAGGAGAAGAAAACAAAAGTGATTCCGTAAGTAGTGGCGAGCGAACGCGGATTAGCCCAAACCAAAGATGTTACGGCATTTTTGGGGTTGTAGGACCACGATATTTGTTGCGGATAGAATTAGAATCTACTGGAAAGTAGGGCCAAAGAAGGTGATAGCCCTGTATAAGTAATAGAAGATAACGATAGTGGTATCCTGAGTAGGGCGGGACACGAGAAATCCTGTCTGAATTTGGCGGGACCATCCGCTAAGGCTAAATACTCCTGAGAGACCGATAGTGAACCAGTACCGTGAGGGAAAGGTGAAAAGAACCGTGAATAACGGAGTGAAATAGATCCTGAAACCATACGCTTACAAGCGGTCGGAGCCCTTTCGTGGGGTGACGGCGTGCCTTTTGCATAATGAGCCTACGAGTTAACGTTGCTGGCAAGGATAAGTGGTTAAGCCACGGATCCGTAGCGAAAGCGAGTCTGAATAGGGCGCTTTAGTCAGTAGTGTTAGACGCGAAACCGTGTGATCTACCCATGGGCAGGTTGAAGCTGTGGTAACACATAGTGGAGGACCGAACCGGTTGACGTTGAAAAGTCTTCGGATGACCTGTGGGTAGGGGTGAAAGGCCAATCAAACTCGGAAATAGCTCGTACTCCCCGAAATGCATTTAGGTGCAGCGTTATGGTTAAAGTTATATAGAGGTAGAGCTACTGATTGGATGCGGGGGCTTCACCGCCTACCAATTCCTGACAAACTCCGAATGCTATATAATGTTTCATAACAGTGAGGGCTTGGGTGCTAAGGTCCAAGTCCGAGAGGGAAAGAACCCAGACCATCAGCTAAGGTCCCCAAATATACGCTAAGTTGAAAGAACGAGGTTTGTCTGCCCAGACAGCTAGGATGTTGGCTTGGAAGCAGCCATTCATTTAAAGAGTGCGTAACAGCTCACTAGTCGAGCGGACGAGCATGGATAATAATCGGGCATAAGCGTATTACCGAAGCTATGGATTTACAATTAATTGTAAGTGGTAGGGGAGCATTCTCACAGGGTAGAAGGTGTATCGTAAGGTATGCTGGACCGGTGAGAAAAGAAAATGTAGGCATAAGTAACGATAATGCGGGCGAGAAACCCGCACACCGAAAGACTAAGGTTTCCACAGCTATGCTAATCAGCTGTGGGTTAGTCGGGACCTAAGGCGAACCCGAAAGGGACAGTCGATGGACAACGGGTTAATATTCCCGTACTAGTTATTACTGTGATGGGGTGACGGAGTGATGAAAGCGCCGCGAACTGACGGAATAGTTCGTTGAAGTACCTACCTATAAGCTGCGCAGGCAAATCCACGCGGCTTGGGGAAATACGATAGTACTCGGAGACTTCGGTTGAAGAGATAGTGCGCCTAAGGGCTTCCAAGAAAAACCTCTAAACTTCAGGTAATAAGTACCCGTACCGCAAACCGACACAGGTAGTCGAGGAGAGAATCCTAAGGTGCTCGAGAGATTCATGGCTAAGGAATTAGGCAAAATAGACCCGTAACTTCGGGAGAAGGGTCGCCTCGTAGCAATACGAGGCCGCAGTGAAGAGGTCCAGGCGACTGTTTATCAAAAACACAGGGCTCTGCAAAATCGTAAGATGAAGTATAGGGCCTGACACCTGCCCGGTGCTGGAAGGTTAAGTGGAGATGTTATCTTCGGAGAAGCATTGAAATGAAGCCCCAGTAAACGGCGGCCGTAACTATAACGGTCCTAAGGTAGCGAAATTCCTTGTCGGGTAAGTTCCGACCTGCACGAATGGTGTAACGATCTGGACACTGTCTCAGCCATGAGCTCGGTGAAATTGTAGTAGCGGTGAAGATGCCGCTTACCCGCAGTGGGACGAAAAGACCCTGTGCACCTTTACTATAGCTTAGTATTGACCTTGGATAAATGATGTGTAGGATAGGTTGGAGACTGTGAAGTGGCGTCGCTAGGCGTTGTGGAGTCATTGTTGAAATACAACCCTTTGTTTATCTAGGGCCTAACCCCGCTATGCGGGGGACATTGCTTGGTGGGTAGTTTGACTGGGGTGGTCGCCTCCAAAAGAGTAACGGAGGCTTCTAAAGGTTCCCTCAGTACGCTTGGTAACCGTGCGTAGAGTGCAATGGCATAAGGGAGCTTGACTGAGAGACATACAGGTCGATCAGGTACGAAAGTAGAGCATAGTGATCCGGTGGTTCCGCATGGAAGGGCCATCGCTCAAAGGATAAAAGGTACGCCGGGGATAACAGGCTGATCTCCCCCAAGAGCTCATATCGACGGGGGGGTTTGGCACCTCGATGTCGGCTCGTCACATCCTGGGGCTGGAGAAGGTCCCAAGGGTTGGGCTGTTCGCCCATTAAAGTGGCACGCGAGCTGGGTTCAGAACGTCGTGAGACAGTTCGGTCTCTATCTACTGTGGGCGCAAGAAATTTGAGTGGATCTGATTCTAGTACGAGAGGACCGAATTGGACAAACCTCTAGTGTATCTGTTGTCACGCCAGTGGCATCGCAGAGTAGCTACGTTTGGAAGGGATAAGCGCTGAAAGCATATAAGCGCGAAACCCACCACAAGATGAGATTTCTTTTAAGGGTCGTAGGAGATGACTACGTTGATAGGCTATAGATGTAAAGGCAGTAATGTCATAGTCGAGTAGTACTAATAACCCGTAAGCTTATGTACGCTTTTCCTGCCGAGCAATCGGCAGGAAGAAACTTTCTAATACTTTTTATTTTCTTTATCTCAGTATGTTAAGAAATTATGTAACTGATGTTTATAAGATATAAACAACATTACAATAATTGCCCAAAGCAATTATAAC
This sequence comes from Flavobacterium sp. LS1P28, assembly GCF_003970335.1. Taxonomy (NCBI): domain Bacteria; kingdom Pseudomonadati; phylum Bacteroidota; class Flavobacteriia; order Flavobacteriales; family Flavobacteriaceae; genus Flavobacterium; species Flavobacterium sp. LS1P28. The sequence continues at coordinate 5,594 of NZ_RYDI01000035.1, forward strand.
CTCTTAAGGTGGTTATTGCGGCGGGGCTCACCTCTTCCCATCCCGAACAGAGTAGTTAAGCCCGCCTGCGCAGATGGTACTGCAGTTATGTGGGAGAGTATGTCGTCGCCTTTCTTTATTTGAACCCCAGTCTGAAAAGACTGGGGTTCTTTTGTTTATAGATACCACGTGTTCGCCCTGCGGGCTCGGTTCGTCGCCTTTCTTTG
>NZ_RYDI01000036.1:0-3868 GCF_003970335.1 Flavobacterium sp. LS1P28
AAATACTTTCTCCTGTAAATTTTTCCATACTTTAAATATACATAAAAATCATAAGTATTTATCGGAACACCTCAAAATCTTTTCAAACTCTTTTTCTTTTTGTGAAATAGATTCAGGTATAATATGATCAATATGTAAATCTCCCCAATCTAAAGGTCGACTGCAATAAAAACAAATATTTTTATATGCAGTCCAAAGTGCACTTCTTGTTATGTTGTCAAATGTTGTTTTACTCATTTCAGTTTATTACTCAAAAACATTTATGGATCTTATGTTGTAAATTTAAGAAGGCAAAACTATCAGTTTACTCATTTCTCAAAGATACAAAACCAACTTCCCATTAAGCCTATTGCCCAAATCCTCTGTAGCTGTTATGCACTGTTTTTTTTTATATTTATTGTTGTTTCAAAAAGTTTAGTAAATGCTTTAACGACTTTTATTCTTATGTCAAGAGGATTTCTTTTTGACATAATGTAATCAGCAAAATCATTTATAACTAAGTCACCGTGTTTTTCAATTATATAGAACAATAAAGCTTGTAAAAAATCAAGTTTTTGTTGTGTAAAGCAGGTGAGTAAAGCATTAAATTGCGCTTCTTTATCACCTGTCATCATTGTTCCGGAGGCTATGAAACTGAATAAAGATTCTTCAAAATATTTATCTTTATCTAAAGCTACGCCAAGGTTAAACCAAGCTAAAGAATTCATAGGATCAAGTGCAATAGCTTTTTTTAACGATAAAATTATTTCACTATTTGAAGATATGGATAAAGTTTTTTCACAAATCGTTATTGAGTCTTTTTTATTGGGAGTAACATTGTCTAATTTTCTTTTAACAAGTTCGATACAAACCATATCTTTTAAAATCCATTCATAAATATCAGAATTAGTATCTAAAAAGTATTTTTCAAATACTTCGTGAGCTTTACTAAATTTACCTTGCATAAAAAGACAATCTGCTATTAATGAATAAATTAATTTTGGTGGATTTTTTTCCGCAAGTCTTGAATATGTAACATTAGAACTATCTAATTTTAGAGATTCTCTATAAAATGATTCAGAAATCTTATAATGTTTTTTTTCAAACAATAAACCTGCTAATTCTCGCCACCAATAATCTCTATTTTCATAGTCAGGATAAAATTTTCGTGATTTGAAATAGTATTTTATTGATTCATCTTCATCATTCTTTTTAGATGATTTTAAAATATTTGCAATATTATAGCAACAAGTTCCTTTTGTTGGATTATCATTTGAGTGTTTTATTAAATAGTTTAAGTTTTCGATTCGATATTTTTGTAATTCTTCAGATTCAGCATCTGCATAGAAGTATGCTAAATCACAGAAAAAAAATAACTTATTATTTTTTAAATCTATAATTTTTTTAATAAGATTATTAAAACGTGGTAATTCATTATTTGATTTAGCTAAAACTAATAGCCCTAGAGGATCAAAAGAAACAAATTCAGAATCGTTATTTATTTCTAGATGAGTAATTATTTTGCTAAAAATTTCTAAAGAACTTTTTATATTATATTTAGCAAAAGTTATAGCCAAAATTTTTAAAATTTCTTTATTTAAATCATTCACATCATTGTTGTCAAATTTTGGTCTATGTAAATAAATATTATCTTCTTCAATATTATTTACAATAATATCATCTTTAAAATTTAGAGCAGTAATTGAGAACTTTAACTCGTTATTAGAAATTGAATTAAAAGTTATTTCTATATGATTTGGCAAATAATTGAATTCTGTTGATATTATGTCTTTGTAATATTCATCAATCCATTTTAAGATTTTTTCACTTAAAAGTTTTTCCTTTTCGCCGTCAAAATTTATAGACAATCCTATTTTTTTTGTTGATTCTAAATCATTTTCAAAGTTTATGAATTTATCTTTATCAATTAAGTATTTAGAGCAAAGATTTATTGATACTTTTTTCTGTTTCGGTTTTAGAGTAAAAGCTTTAGACAAATTGTTAGCCCAAATAGCCCAAATTTGTTCTGTATTTACAGATACCAAAATAATTAAAACAGGAAGTGCTAATGAATTATAGTAATGCAGATTTTCTACTTCAAATTGTTTTTTAAAAGTGTCTTTCTCTATATCTTGATCAGAACCTTTTAATTGAACAAAAAAAGTTTTTCCTGTTGATTCACCATTCTTGAAAACTTCGACTAAATAGTCAACCCCATAATCGGGCTTTACTTCACGTGCAACCCATTCAACTGGAACTAATCTTTCAAAAATTCTTTGAGATTTAGTTTCTATTATATGCTGGTCAGGTCTTTTCATTTAGATTTTCTTTAAATTCGTGCTTAACGTCGCGCTACTACAGCGGGTTTGGGACTAAATTAAGCCCTATTTTCGGATTTGCTAAATCTCCCAAATACAAAAACAACTTTCCATTAAGCCAATTGCCCAAATCCGTTGTTGCTGTTGTGCGTTCGGTTTTTTATTTATTTACGATTATTATGTCGAATTTTTATTTATAAAATTAATGTGAATAATACATAAACTTTATTTCGTAATCTAAAATTCTCTTATAATTGTTAGATTTATTATTGAAATTAAATGTTGAAAAAAATATGTTTTTTTTATAATTTTTGTATTCTAATGATATTGATAAGTCTTTAAATATTTTTGGATCATTTTCAAATATTTCTTCTCTATCTTTTCCTAAAACTTCTACGACATTAACAATTTTAAATGGCAGATTAAGTTCATCGTGAGCTTTCAATGCTTTTTGAAAATTAATTTTTTCTTGAAATCCTATTTTCGGCATATCGTTTTTTTGAAGAATTTTAATATCATAAGCATTATTTTCTGAATTGTTCCTGACAATTAAGTTAAATCTCCACTCAAATTCATATACATATAAAAGTTCGTCGGGGTTATTACTTGGTTTGTCTAGATTTTTTGAAGATAAACCTAATGGGCTTTGAGTTTTTGTGATACCATTTTTAGGTTCAATTTCTACAATTAAAATAGGTCGTTTATAATAGTTTTCTATTCTCGGATAAAGAAAATATGTTAGTCCACATATTAAAGCGATTATTGGTACATACGTCATAAACTAAGATTTAAGTAATTTGTTTTCAGTTTTCGATATAGTTTCATATTCAGTTTTCCAATTCTTAAAGTTTTCGGTTACAATTTGGTCAATATTTTGACGATTTGCATCGTTCCAATAATGTTGATTCTCTTGTTCTATTAAATCGTCTTTTGCAAAATATAATAGATAGAAATTCATATAGTTGTCTTCCATATTTAAATCGATACAAATATTTTTTAATTCTCTTAATGTTGCTAAATAGGATTCTGTTTTGTAAATTGAGTTTGAAATTAAGTAATAAACATAATTTTTAATTACTGTTTTTTGGTTCGAGAAATCAAGATTTAATTCGGTTAGAACTTTTGTTGTCAATTCTTGTAACTCAAATTGATTATATGGTTTTGAAATTCCTGCTAAAATAAATAAGGTTTCATTTTCAAAACCTACTTCCATCATTTCCATTGCCCAATTTATCCAAATTTCGTCAATATCTGAATTAAATGACTTTTTTATTAAAATTTTAAAAGTCGATAAAACTGGTTTTTTCAAAATTGGGTTTACTTTTATCAGTTATTTTAAATGTCTTTCTTTTCAGTTTTCTGTCGCTTGAAACTGACGGCTAACGTTCCCGCTGCTTCAAGATGCTTGCGGGCTTGATAGCAGAGTAGCTTTGGCTGGGTGGATTTATGATGACAGCACATAATTCCACTAAACTCCAGCTAGCTCAAAATGGTTGTGTGTGCCTTGCATGCACTTCCAATTCCTCAAAAGTAGGAATTTTATCTATAGGGTGCAAGTCCCTTATCGGCAA
>NZ_RYDI01000037.1:0-1883 GCF_003970335.1 Flavobacterium sp. LS1P28
ATTTTGTTGGGATTAAAATTGTTTTTCTTGGAGTTTTGCGCTCTGAGTTTGGTACTGTCTCCAGCAACCAAAGCACCACCGATGAGTTCAAAGTGTGTCGCTAGTTTAACTGTTGCCCGAAAAACGCGAGCAATGGCTTTAGAATTGTCTTTTCGGAAATTAGCAATGGTGTTGTGGTCCGGAACCAAACCTTTCAAAAGCCAGATGAGTTCAATGTTACGATTGCATTCTTTCTCCAAAGTTCTGGAGGAACGCATGCGATTGAGGTAGCCGTAAATAAAGAGTTTGAGTAAATCCGAAGGATGATAAGCGGGTCTTCCGTTCTCGACAAAATCGAAAATGAATCCAAAATCAGCGAGTTTAAGACGGTCTACAAAAAGGTCAATGAGTCTGATTTCGTTGTCTTGCGCAATGGCATCATCAATCGATGAGGCAAATAGCGGGAGTTGGTTTCTGTTGGTTCCGTTGATGAATTTCATGCTTAAATATACATAAAACCAACGAATTATGCAAATTATTTGAACGATTTTTTGTACAAATTATCTAACATAGAGAAAGGAGGTTATTAGACAGTTTGACGTTCTCGCGCTACAAGCAGTTTGGGACTAAATTAAGCCCATTGTTCGGATTTGCCAAATCTTCCAAATACAAAACCAACTTCAAATTCAGCCAAATCCCCAAATTGCTTGTAGCGTGTGTTAGCAACAGTAATTATTCACAATGTATTTCGTTTTGTTCAGATTACCAACACTTTCAAACATGTTTAATTCGATTCCCTTTTTCAAATCTCTACTAGCAGTTGCAGAAGAAAGGTCTTTGAAAATATTCATATAATCTTTTCTAGTAAATTCTTTTATGCCAAGTTTTAGAAAGTATTCTAATCTGTCTAAGTCTTTTAAAATTCTATTATTGTAATTAAGTAAACTGCCTAAAGATTTATCAATTACATCAAGCATGTATTCTATAAAACATGTTGATTTTCCTGATTTATCACTTAATGACAAAGATTTATAATAATCATCTTGCGTTTGGCTAATTAATGTTTCAAATGGCAAAAACTCAAAAATTGGATATTCAGACATTAAAATTAAAGTTTGCCATAATCTTCCCATTCTTCCATTACCATCTAAAAAAGGATGTATGAATTCCATTTCATAATGAAAAACACAACTTTTTATTAATGTTAATTCATCAGAGTCTTTAAGATATTCAAATAAATCTTTCATTAGATGCGGAACATTTTCATGAGGTGGTGCAATGTGTTCTACTTTTGTTCCTTTAACTATTCCAACACCTTGTTTTCTATATTTTCCTGCACTCTCAATTAGACCATTCATTAACTCAAGATGTGCTTTTAAAAAGTTTTTATCAGATGAAAACTTATATTCTTCAAGTTTGTCATAAACCGTAATAGCATTTAATACTTCTAAGACATCTTTTTTTGGACCAATTACTCTTTTGTTTTCAATCAATGCAGTAATTTGTTCCTCAGTTAATGTATTACCTTCAATCTGTAAAGATGAGTGTATAGTTTTGATTCTATTTTGTTTACGAAGTTGTGGAGATTGCTTATTTAGATAATTAGCGTTTACTTCTCCAATTTTTTCGGAAATAGAACTTATCAATTTTAAAATTTTAAGCGTTATGTCGTATGGTGGTTTCATTGATACTATCATTTGATACTATCAAAAGTAGCATTTTTTCTGCAGTCTCCAAAATTATTGTTGCTAACGTTATGCCACTTTGAGATGGCTGGAAGTTCGTAACCTCTTAATTTTCGGCTTAACGAAAACTTGATGCGAAACGATAATTCCACTAAACTCCAGCTAGCTCAAAATGGTTGTGTGTGCCTTGCATGCACTTCCAATTCCTCAAAAGTAGGA
>NZ_RYDI01000038.1:0-1816 GCF_003970335.1 Flavobacterium sp. LS1P28
TGTGTGTGCCTTGCATGCACTTCCAATTCCTCAAAAGTAGGAATTTTATCTATAGGGTGCAAGTCCCTTATCGGCAAGTTGTTGATTTATATTGAGCCGATTAGCACGTGGTAAGCTGGTTTGGGGCGACCCATGCAGTGAAGGAAGCCAAACGGCAAAAGTCTGTACCGAGGAACACAAAGCGCATAAGAGGCTAGCTAAATTGGGTAAGCATGCACAGCAATGCAAAGCCTTTAGACAACAGGTTTAGTTAGTAGATGCGTCGGGGATAGACAGAAAGAGGAAGTGCTTACCGAGGGAGGTCTTCACAACCACGAGTGGTTGGGTGGAGAAGTCAGCAGAAGTCATAGTACTTGGGGCAACGAGTTACCAACAGAAACGGTATAGGCCTCACAAACAAGGAAGGACCCAACGCAAGTGGTTCTCAATTTTCATCGGAATGACGCAAGTTATAGCCCTGAAAAAGCGGAACAGGAAGAATTTAATGTAAAACAGCAAGTATGATTGGACAAGTAACACATCCTTACAATCTCCAAAAGGCACTACGTCAAGTAGTAGTGAACAAAGGCAGTGCGGGCGTTGATGGACTAAAAACCATTCAACTAGCGGATTATTTCCGTGAACACAAGTCTGCATTGTTGGAGGATATTAAGAATGACCGTTACTTGCCGCAACCCATTCTTGGTGTGGAAATTCCAAAAGGAGGCGGAAAGTTCCGTCTCTTAGGAATTCCAACAGTAGTTGACAGACTGCTTCAACAAGCCGTATCGCAAGCGATGATGCCGAGATTTGAAAAGGATTTTAGCGTTAATAGCTTCGGATTCCGACCCAACAAAAACGCCCGCCAAGCGGTAGGCAAAGCTTTGGGAAATATTCACGAAGGCTACAATTATATTGTAGATATTGACCTAAAGACCTTCTTTGATGAAGTCGACCATTGCTTGCTGATGAACCTAATTTACCAAAAGGTAAAATGTCCAACAACTTTGCGATTAATCCGCAAATGGTTGCGAGTGCCAATACTGATCAAAGGAAAACTAGTCAAACGACGAAAAGGAGTCCCGCAAGGAAGTCCGATAAGTCCGCTTTTGTCAAACATTTTGCTCCATGAATTGGACAAAGAACTGACGAGAAAAGGCTTGAAGTTTGTTCGCTATGCCGATGATTTTAGTATCTACACCAAATCGAAAACCCAAGCCAAAACGGTTGGAAACGCTATTTTTCTGTTTTTGAAAGACAAGCTGAAACTGACCATTAATCTGGAAAAGAGCGGAATTAGAAAGCCGATTCAGTTCACGATATTGGGATTTTCGTTTGCATCGACTTATCAAAAAGGGGTAAAAGGCAGGTATCAACTAACGGTAGGGGACAAAGCTTGGGCAAAACTCAAACAGAGTCTAAAAGAAGTGACGCGCAAAACCGCACCAAAGAGTTTCGAGGAACGCATCCGAAAAATCAACGAAATCCAACGGGGATGGCTAAACTATTTTCGAGGGACAAGTATTCAAGGAAAGTTACGAGATATTGATGGTTGGTTGCGCAACCGTCTGCGCTACTGCATTTGGACGGACTGGAAAAAGCCCGAACGCAAAAGGAAAAACCTGATGCGACTAGGAATTGACAAAGACCACGCCTATGCTTGGAGCAGAACCAGAAAAGGAGGATGGCGTATTGCTCAGAGTCCGATTCTAACCACTACAATTACCCTACTGCGACTTAAGAAGAAAGGCTATCAATCGATGTTGGAGATTTACATGGAACTCAACCCATCACTTTGCGAACCGCCGTATACGAGACCCGTACGTACGGTGGTGTG
>NZ_RYDI01000039.1:0-1383 GCF_003970335.1 Flavobacterium sp. LS1P28
ATTTCAAAACGAATATTTCCCTGAACAATCATTGGAAAAGTTGCAGTTTGCAATGTAGTAGAAGAAGTAGTAATGCTACTTCCTGTCTGAGTCCAGCTACTGCCGCTATTGTTGGAATACCAAAGTTCCCATGTGCTGGAAGCATCAGTTCCGTATGTAGCATGTTTAATATCTACACTTGAAGCACCGGTTGTAACATCAAACTGCATCGTAATTTTACCGGTGTCGATTATCCTTGCTGATTGAGTACCACTTTTCGCATCGCTTGCAGATGTTCCTATTAATGCATTGTCAAAATACCAGCTCCCTGTAGAAAGCGTTACAGCAGCAGGAGTATAAGAGGTTTTACTTCCTGATTCGTATGTTTCCGGAAAAACACCGCTAATAAGAGCACCATTATCATCAATAGTCATATCATCAATATTGATACGATTTGTACCACCCGATATTTTTCTGATTTCAAAACGAACATTTCCCTTTATCGCCATTGGAAATGTGGCAGTTTGCAATGTGGTTGAAGAGGTCGTAATTGTACTTCCTGTTTTAGTCCAACTACTTCCGTTGTTAATGGAATACCAAAGTTCCCATGAACTTGAAGCATCAGTTCCATACTTTGCATGTAAAACAGAAACACTTGAAGCACCGTTAATACTATTAAACTTCATTGTAACAGTTCCTATATTTCGAATACGAATTGACTTAGCACCGTTTTTTCTGTCGCCAGAAAGGGTACCTATTAACGCATCGTTCAAATTCCAGATACCTGTTGGTAAAGTTACGTCTGCCGCAACATAAGAAGTTTTGCTTCCTGATTCAAATGTTTCAGGAAAGCCGGTGTAAATTTTTGAAAGTTGGTTTGAATTTTTAGTTTCTGGAACGGAATAAACGAGTTCCTCGGTTGCACAAGAATTAGCTATAAGCCCAAAAAGGACAATGCTAAATAATAATTTAATTTTTTTCATAATTTTTTAAGTGGTTTTTATCGGGCCAAAAATATATCAACAGTAACGCAACAGGATTATCTAAACGTTAACTAATCCTTAACGTTTTTAAATTTAACCAAGCTTCTAATTGAACAGGTAAATAAAAAAACATTCCGATAGTTACTATTTTATGCTTGCATTGATTTGAGTAAAACAAATACCATATCAGTAATCTATTTCTTGAACACCTTTTTTAATAAAAATTCGTGCTTTTTTTCATTTACATATAAGTGCTTATAATAGTTTTATTAATTTGTCTATAATGTAAAATCAAATAGGACTTATAGTGTATTTAAATGCGTGACTAGTGTGGTCAGACTATTTGCAATAATTTCGCAACATAGCTTTTCTTATATCATTAATCAATTTGATGTTTTTGTAAAATTGTTCTTCATTAAAT